>DATMNJ010000235.1:0-10927 GCA_035569175.1 Thermoanaerobaculia bacterium
CGGTGGTCAACCTGGACAAGCTGACCTACGCCGCCAACCCGGCCAACCTGGCCGACCTCGCCCACCGGCCGAACTACCGCTTCGTGCGCGGCGACATCGTCGATGCGGACGTGGTGGGCCTGGCCATGGAGGGCTGCGACGCGGTCGTCAACTTCGCGGCCGAAACCCACGTGGACCGGTCGCTGCTCGGCGATGCCTCCTTCATCGAAACCGACGTGCGCGGCGTCTTCGTGCTCCTCGAGGAGGCGCGCCGCCGCGGCCTGCGCCGGTTCATCCAGATCTCGACCGACGAGGTCTACGGCTCGATTGCGAGCGGCTCCTTCACCGAGGAGTCCCCGCTGAACCCGCGCAATCCCTACGCCGCCTCCAAGGCGGGCGGCGACCGCCTCGCCTACTCCTATTGGGCCTCGTACGGGGTGCCCGTCGTCATCACGCGGGCCTCCAACAACTACGGGCCCTTCCAGTACCCCGAGAAGCTGATCCCGCTCTTTGCGACCAACGCCGTCGACGACCTGCCTCTGCCGCTCTACGGCGACGGCCGCAACGTCCGCGACTGGCTCTTCGTGCGCGACCATGCTGCGGCGGTCGACTTCCTTCTCGACGCCGGCGAGCCCGGCGAGACCTACAACGTCGCGGGCGGCAACGAGGCGGAGAACCTCGCCATCACGGGGCGCGTGCTCCGCGAGCTCGGCAAGCCCGAGACCCTGATCCGCTTCGTGGACGACCGGCCCGGCCACGACCGCCGTTACTCGCTCGACGCGTCCAAGCTCGCGCGGCTCGGCTTTTCGCCGGCGACGCCCTTCGAGGAGGGCCTGGTCGAGACCGTGCGCTGGTACCGCGACCACGAGGAGTGGTGGCGTCCCATCAAGGAGCGGGACGCGGCCTACCGCGAGTTCTACCGCTCGCAGTACGAGCAGCGCCTCGCCACGTCCTCGTCCACCGCGAAGAGACCCGGCTAGCCGCCCGACGAGCATGGCGGACGCAGGCGGCGCCCCCTTCGAGACCCACGCGGCCGTCCTCGCCGCGCCCCGCCCCGCGCCGCGCGCGCGCCGCCGGGTCCTCGTCACGGGCGCCGCGGGGATGCTGGGCTCGGACCTCTCTCCCGTGCTCGCCGCCGCCGGCTACGAGGTGTTCGCGCGCCCGAAGTCCGACCTGGACGTCGCCGACGCGAAAGACGTCCTGCGGGCCGTGCGGGAGCTCGGGCCCGACGTCGTCGTCAATTGCGCGGCGTTCACGAAGGTGGACGAGTGCGAGACCGACCCTCGCGCCTTCGAGGTCAACGCGAAAGGCGCAGGCAACCTCGCCGACGCGTGCGGCCACCTCGGCGCGCAGCTGGTCCAGGTCTCGACGGACTTCGTCTTCGACGGCGCGAAGGGCTCGCCCTACGTCGAGGACGATCCCGTCAACCCCCTCTCGGCCTACGGGCGCAGCAAGCGCGCCGGCGAAGAAGCGGCCCTCCGCCTGCCGGGAAGCCTCGTCGTGCGGGCGTCCTGGCTCTTCGGCCGGTCCGGCTGGAACTTCGTGGAAGCGATCCTGAAACAGGTCGAGGGCGGCAAGAAGCGGCTCGGGGTCGTCGTGGACCAGGTCGGGCGGCCGACCGCGACGACGGACCTGTCCGAGGCGATCGCGGCGCTGCTCGAAGCGGGCGTCTCCGGCGTTTTTCACTTCGCGAATCGGGGGGCCGTGTCCTGGAACGAGTTTGCCCGCGAGATCCTGTTGCGGGAGGGCCACCGCGACGTGGAGGTGGATCCCACGACCTCCGATGCGCTCGCGCGGCCCGCGCGGCGGCCGGCCTACTCGGTCCTCGACACGGGCAAGTACGAGAGATGGACCGGCCGGCCCATTCGACCGTTCCAGGCGCCGCTGGCGGAGTACCTCGCGCGCCGGGGCAGGCCCGAGGCGTAGGGGCCGCTGACCCTGAGTTTCGCCGGCAAAGCGCCGGCCGCGGCGGATAAACTCGCCCGGAAAGTTCCAGACAAGGAGTCACAGACATGCGCCGACCGCTCTTCGGGATCGGGTTCCTCTTTTCCGCGGCGCTCGTCGCCGCGCCCTCGCCGCGGCTCTTCAACCTGGACGACCTCGCGCTCCAGCGGGGCGTCGCGGACGCCGAGATCTCACCCGACGGCAGTCGGGTCGCGTACGCGGTGCGCACGACGGACGTCAAGGAGGACAAGCACGAGACGCACATCTGGATGACGACCTGGGACGGCAGGACGACCGTTCGTCTCACGACGGGCAAGGAGTCCGAGACCAACCCGCGCTGGAGCCCGGATGGCCGCTACCTGGCGTTTCTCTCGGCGCGCGCCGATGAAAACGAGGTCTCGCAGGTGTGGCTGCTCCCGAGCGGGGGAGGCGAGGCCGAGAAAATCACGGACGTGAAGGGGGGCGTCGAGGACTTCGACTGGGCTCCCGACGGCAAACGCCTCGTCCTCGTCGTGCACGACCCGGATCCGGAGCCGGCGGAGAAGGAGACCGGGAAGAAGGCGAAGGCGAAGAAGCCGATCGTGATCGATCGCTTCCAGTTCAAGCTGGACGGCTACGGGTACCTCGACAACCGGCGCGACCACCTGCAGATCGTGGATCGCGAGACGCGGAAGATCGAGGTCCTGACCTTCGGCGCCTACGACGACCTCCTGCCGTCCTGGTCGCCCGACGGGAAGACGATCGCCTTCGTCGCCAAGCGTGGCCCGGATCCCGACCGCCACGACAACTGGGACCTCTACGCCATCGAGCCGCGGGCGGGCGCCGTCCCGCGGCAGCTGACGACGTTCGAGGGCGCCGACAACGACCCCGAGTGGGGGAGCCGGCTCGCCTGGAGCCCGGACGGCAAGTGGATCGCCTACGTGCAGGGCGGCCCGGACAAGCTCATCTATTACGGCCTGCACCGGCTGGCGGTCGTGCCGGCGGCCGGCGGCCCCTCGCGCCTCGTCGCGCCGGAGCTCGATTTGAACGTCCTGTCGCCGCGCTTCACGCCGGACGGTGCGTCGCTGCTCTTCCTGCTCGAAGAGGACCAGGCTGTCCATCTCGCGAAGATCCAGGTGGCCGGCGGTCCGGTCCAGCGTCTGGTCGCCGGGAGGCGCGTGCTTTCCGAGTTCACGGCCGCTTCCGACGGCCGCGTGGCGTTCCTTTCGAGCGAGCCGGCGGCTCCGAACGAGGTCTTTGCCGTGGATGCGGGCGGCCCTCGCCGCCTCTCGCGGCAGAATGACGCATGGCTGGCCGACGTCAAGCTCGGCGCGGTCGAGGAGACGAAGGCCACGAGCAAGGACGGCACCGAGATCCATGGTTTTCTCGTCAAACCGCCCGACTACCAGCCGGGCCGGCGGTACCCGGCGGTCCTGCGGATCCATGGCGGCCCGGTCGGTCAGTTCGAGGACTCCTTCGACGACGAGTGGCAGTGGATCGCGGCCAACGGATACGTCGTCATCGCGGCCAATCCGCGCGGCAGCTCGGGCCGCGGCGAGAAATTCCAGTCGGCGATCTACGCCGACTGGGGACACCGCGACGTCGAGGACGTTCTCGCCGCGGTCGACGACGCCATCGCGCGCGGCCTCGTCGATCCCGACCGCCTGGCGGTCGGAGGCTGGAGCTACGGCGGCATGATGACCAACTACGTCATCGCCTCGACGACGCGCTTCAAGGCAGCGACGAGCGGGGCCGGCAGCTCGAACTCGTTGGCGGGGTACGGAACGGACCAATACGTCCGCGAGTACGAGCAGGAGCTGGGAACGCCCTGGAGGAACATCGACAACTACCTGAAGGTGTCGTTTCCGTTCCTGCACGCCGACCGGATCACGACGCCCACGCTCTTCCTGTGTGGCGACGAGGACATGAACGTGCCTCTCATCAATTCCGAGCAGATGTACCAGGCCCTGAAGAGCCTGGGCGTTCCGGCGGAGCTGATCATCTACCCGGGCCAGTACCACGGCATCCGCAAGCCGAGCTTCCAGCGCGACCGCCTCGAGCGCTACGTCGGCTGGTACGACCGCTACGCCAAGGCCGCCAAGGCCTCGGCCGGCGCGCCGGCGGCCGCGGCGGGGCGCTGATCGGCCAGGACCGATGACGCCCGCCGAGTGGAGGCGCAAGGCGGTGCACGCCGGCATGGGCCTCTTCGCGCTGGCGCTGCGCTGGCTCGACTGGAGGGCGGCGGCCGCCCTGGCCCTGGCCGCGCTCCTCTTCAACGTTTACGCGATGCCGCGCATCGGCCGCGCGATCTACCGCAACCGGCTCGCGCGCCGCGACACGGGGATCGTCGCCTATCCCGCCGTCGTGTTGCTTCTGATCCTCGTTTTCGGCCAGACGGACCTGCCGCTCGTCGCGGCGGTGTGGGCGATGATGGCCTTCGGCGATCCGGCGGCGGCCATCGCGGGCCGCACGGTCGGGGGGCCGGCGCTGGCGTGGAACGGGGAGAAGACCTGGGTCGGGCTGCTGGCCGACTGGGCCGTGGCCGGCGCGACGTCCGCCGCCGTGTTCTCCTTCGTCGTACGGCGAGCGCCGCAGCCGGACACGGTGCTGGTCCTCATGATCGCCGCCGGCGCCTACGCGTTTCTCGAGTCGGTGCGCTCGGGCCTCGATGACAACGTCGTCGCCGCGCTCCCGACGGCCCTCGTGCTGTACCGCCTTGGCTACCACTGGCCGCCCGTCCTCGCGGCGGGCGCGGTCTCGGCCGGCGGCCTCGGGGTCGCGCTCGCGATCAACCTCGCCGTGGCTGCGGTCATGGGCGCACTGCGCGTGGTGAGCCCCTCCGGCGCGGTCGCCGGGGGCGTAGCGGGCTTCTTGATCCTCGGGGCGGGCGGCTGGCGGGCCTATGCCCTTCTCTGGGTGTTCTTCCTGCTCGGCACGGTGGCGACGAGGCTCGGGTATCGCCGCAAGGCCGCGGCGGGCACCGCGCAGGCCAACGAGGGGCGGCGAGGAGCCGCGAACGTAGTTGCGAACTGCCTCGTCCCCGTCGCCCTTCTTCTGCTCGGGCTCCCGGCGGTCGCGTTCGCGGCGGCCTTCGGCGCGGCGCTCGCGGACACGCTGGGCACGGAGGTGGGGACCCTCTACGGCCGTCGCGCGTTTTCGCCGCTGGCCCTCCAACCCCTGCCGCCGGGCACGCCCGGCGCCGTCTCGCTGCCGGGTACCGCGGCGAGCCTCGCCGGGGCGTTCGCGATCGCGGGGGCGGGATACCTGATCGGCCTGTTTCCCGAGGCCGCCGTATGGGTCGCGGGCCTGGCCGCGTTCCTCGGAGCCATGTCGGAGAGCTTACTGAACGACTTCGGACGCCGTGCGGGCTTCGGCCTCGACCACGAGTTCGCCAACGGCCTGAACACCTTCGTCGGCGCGATGTTGGCGCTGCGGATCGGCACGGCGTGAGGCGCTACCTGCGCCTCGCGCGCCCGTTCACGCTGTTGCCGCCCCTCGTCGGCATCATTTCGGGGGCGGTCTGCGCCTTCGGCTCCGCGCACAACCCCGATCCCGCGCGGCGCGTGACGTGGGCGGTCGTCGTGACGGTCGCGATCGGATCGTTGTCCGCCTCGGCGATGAACGCGGCGTCCAACATCGTCAACCAGATCGCCGACCTCGAGATCGACCGCAAGAACAAGCCCGACCGGCCGCTCGTGACCGGCGAGATCGCGATCCGGCAAGCCTGGTCGGTGGCGTGGGTCCTCTACGCCCTCTCGATCGTTCCGACGTGGCTGGTCGTCCCGTACCCGTACGAACGCTTCACCGCGCGGCTGGCGGCGCCGCTCCACCTCCATGCGGCGTTCTTCATCTACTGCATCGGGGCCCTAGCGACCTTCGTGTACTCGTTTCCGGCGTTCGGGCGCACGAAGCGCCACTGGTTCGGCGCGAATTTCACGATCGCGGTCACCCGCGGCGGCCTCCTCAAGGTCGCGGGATGGTCCTTCGTCGCGTCCGTGCTCTGGGGCGAGGCCTGGGCGATCGGCGGGATCTTCGCGCTCTTTCTGCTCGGAGCGACCTCGACCAAGGACTTCTCGGACATGGAAGGCGACCGCGCCCACGGCTGCATCACGCTGCCCATCCGCTTCGGAGTCGCGCGCGCAGTGAAGATCATGGCGCCGTTCTTCGTTCTGCCCTGGCTCCTGATCCCCGTCTTCACGTGGTTGCCGGGGAGCTTCCGCCTGACGGGCAACCGGCCCTTTCTGAGCGTACTCGGCCTCGTCCTCGCGGCCTGGGGCACCTACACCGTGCGGCTGCTTCTCAGGAATCCGGAAGAGCTGGCCTCGACCGAAAACCACCCGGCCTGGACCCACATGTACCTGATGCTCATGTGCGCGCAGGCGGGATTTGCGGTCGGATACGTCCTCTAGTTCGTGGCGCGCGGAGTCTCCGGTCGATTCGCACCCCAGCTTATGGGCGTAGAATTACCTCAACGATGAAAGACAACGCGGCGGCGCCGGAGTTGACGCCGCCGGACGAAGAGCCGGGCTTCCGGGTCCGCTGGAGCGGGCTGTCGGTGTCGTTCGACGAGCGAACGCTCAATGCCCTGGTGCACCGGCTCGTGGACAGGATCCCGGACCTGCAGGACCTGCGGATCCGCGTCACTCCGGGGGAGTTGTCGGCCACGCTCGCCGTCCGGCGTTTCGGCGTGCCGCTTTCGGCGCGGGCGTCGCTGTCGCAGTTGCGCCTCAAGGACGGATTTCTCGCGTTCGTCCTGGACCGCGTGCAGGCGCTCTCGTTCATCCCGATTCCCGACCAGCTCCTGACCTACCTCGTGCAGAAGGCGCCGGCGGGGCTGCTGACGTGGTATCGCGAGGACCGCATCATGGTCGTCAACCTGAACGACTGGATGCCTCCGGGCGCGGACTTTTCGCTCGAGCGAACGGTGTTCGAGGAAGGGAAGCTGACGCTCCACCTCTCGCCTGGCTCGTACGACCTGACCGAGGCCCTCGGCGAGGCGTCCGTCGAGAGCGACTGAGGCGTGACGGCCGGAGCGAAAGGCTCCGCTCACGCTTTCGCGCCGCCGGGATCCTCGGCGGGTTTCCCCACCCGGCGCTGGAGCGCGTCCAGAACCCGCACCGCGGCGGGCGAGGGGTCGGCTGACGCGATACTCGGTGCCGACTCGCCCAGCAGCACGCGCAGGCACGCGGCCGCCGAGGCCGCGATGGCGCCGAGGTCGTAGCCGCCTTCGAGGGCGAGGACGAGGCGGCCGCGCGCGAGGGAGGTCAGGCGCGCCGTCAGTTGAGCGTAGCCGGCGGGGGACAGCCGCATCGCGCCGAGGGGATCTCCCTCGGCGGCGTCGAACCCGGCCGAGACGAGGACGAGGTCGGGACGGAACTCGCGGGCGATCGGAAGCAGCACCCGATCGAACGCGGCCAGGTATTCGGCGTCGCCGCAGCCGGCTGGAAACGGGACATTGACGGTGAAGCCGAGTCCGGCGCCGCCCCCGGCCTCGCCGATCGCGCCCGTGCCCGGGTAGAAGGGAAACTGGTGCGTCGAGACGTAGAGGACCGTCGGGTCCTCCCAGAACGTGCTCTGCGTGCCGTTGCCGTGGTGGAGGTCCCAATCCACGATGAGCACGCGGGCGGCGGCGCCGCTCGCCTGGACGGCGCGCGCCGCGACCGCCACGTTGTTGAAGAGACAGAAGCCCATGGCGTGATCGGCCTCGGCGTGGTGCCCCGGCGGCCGCAGGAGCGCGAGGCCGTCGTCGAGGCGGCCGGCGGCCACCTCGAGAGCGAGATCCACGAGGCCGCCCGCAGCCAGCCGAGCCGCCAGGACCGAGTCGCGGCAGGTGTAGGTGTCGGGGTCGAGTTGCCGGAAGGCGTCCCGAGAGGTGTCGGCGATCGCGCTGATGTGCTCGGCCGTGTGCACCCGAGCGAGCTCGTCGTGGGTCGCCTCCCGCGCGGCAACGCGGCGGCACCGTTCGAGCAGCCCCTCGTCCGCCAGGCGTTTCCAGATGGCCGAGAGCCGTCCGGGGTGCTCCGGATGATCGTTCGGGGCGCGGTGCGCGAGAAAGCGCTCGTCGAAGACGAGCCCGGTCTTCACGGCGTCGCGAGCGACGCGGCCAGGGCCTCTGGATCGGAGACCGGCGCGCGGCACGCGAAGTTCGAGCAGACATAGGCGGCGGCCTTGCCGTGCGCCGCGGCACGGCCGGCGCCCAGGGCCTCGAGCCCGGGGACACCCGCGGCCGAGTCGGCGTGCGCGACGACGCGGTTCAGGGCGGGGCTCGCGAAGATGGCGCGCCGCAATCTCTCGAAGTCCTCGCTGCCGATCGTCCCGGCGAGGACGACTTCGCGGGGCGGATCGACGCGGAAGTCCAGGGCGCAGGTCAGGCGGGGAAGGGCCGTCGGGGCGCGCTCGAGCAGCGCGGCGGCCGACGCGAACACGGCGTCGGCGCGGCGGGAATAGGACTCGTCGCCGGTGAAGACGGACAGGCGCAGCAGGTTCATCGCCGCCACGGAGTTGGACGAGGGCGTCGCGCCGTCCCAGCTTTCCTTGGGCCGCAGGATCAGGCCGTCATGGCCCGCGGCCGAGAGGAAATAGCCGCCACGCGGATCGGCGAAGCGCTTTTCGAAGGCGTTCTGAAGCCGGACCGCCTCCGCAAAGTAGCGCGTCTGGAACGTCGCTTCGTAGAGGTCGAGCAGCGCCTCGACCAGAAAGGCGTAGTCGGTCGCGAAGCCGGGGATGTCCGCCCGTCCGGACTTCTCGCGGTGGAGGAGCTCGCCGTCGCGAACGCAGGTCGAGAGGATCCGGTCGGCGGCGCGGCGCGCGGCCGCTTCGTACCTGGGCTCGTCGAGGACGCGGGCGGCGAGCGCGAACGCGGAGATCGCGAGGGCGGTCCAGTCGGTCAGCAGCTTGTCGTCGGTCTCGGGACGCACTCGCTTCGAACGGACGGCGTACATCTTCCGCCGGGCTTGCGCCAGGATCTCCGTGATCTCGGCCTCGGTCCGGCCGAACTCGGCGGCGAGCTCGGCGACGGTGCGCACGACCGACAGGACCGTCTCGCCGTTCTCGAAGTTGCCCCCCGGCGTGATGCCGAAGCGCGCCGCGACGATCGGCGCGGCCTCGGCGCCCACGGCCGCGGCCATCGACCCCGGGTTCCACACGTAGAACGTGCCTTCTTCGCCCCCGGAGTCGGCGTCCTGGGCGGCGAAGAACCCGCCCTCGGGGGGCGTCATCTCCGTGAGCAGGAAGTCGAGCGTCTCTCGCGCGACCCGGGCGTCGTCGCCGGCGCCGAACGCCCGGAAGGCCAGCAGGTACATGCGCGCGAGCATGGCGTTGTCGTAGAGCATCTTTTCGAAGTGGGGCACGAGCCAGTGCGCATCCACCGAGTAGCGGTGGAAGCCACCGCCCACCTGGTCGTACATGCCGCCCGCGGCCATCCTGGCGAGGGTCTTCTCGGTCATGGCGCGCGCGGCCGGCTCGCCCGTCCGCAGCCAGTGGCGCAGGAGCAGCTCGAGCCGCATCGAGGGTGGAAACTTCGGCGCCCGGCCGAAGCCGCCCTCGGCCGGGTCGAACTGCTGCCCGAGGGCGCGCACGACGTCGGCGACGAGCGCCTTCGCCGGCGCGGCCGTCGATGCGGCCGGCTGCGCTCCGGTCTCCAGGTGCGCGACCATCTCCGCCGCGGAGGACTCGAGCTCGTCACGGCGCTCCCGCCACGCTCTGGCGATTGCCGCGAGCAGCTCGGAAAACGAGGCCTTGCCCCAGCGCGCGACGGGCGGGAAGTAGGTGCCTCCGTAGAAGGGCTTGCGGTCCGGCGTCAGGAAGAGCGAAAGCGGCCAGCCGCCCTGGCCCGTCATCAGCTGGACGGCCTGCATGTAGATGTCGTCGACGTCCGGCCGTTCCTCGCGGTCCACCTTGATGGGCACGAAGTCCCGGTTCAGCGCCTCGGCGATCGTCTCCGTCTCGAAGGATTCGTGCTCCATGACGTGACACCAGTGGCAGGTGGAGTACCCGATCGAGAGAAAGATGGGCTTCTCCTCGGCCCGCGCTCGCGCGAAGGCCTCCTCGCCCCATGGGTACCAGTCGACGGGATTGTCCTTGTGCTGCAGGAGGTAAGGCGAAGATTCGAGCGCGAGCCGATTAGGCATCCCGGGAGGATATCTCCGCCAGCACGGGAGGGCGTACCGGCCACTCGGCAGAGGCGCTCTGGCATCCGTTCGCGGCGTGAGAAGTCTCCCGAGCGAAGCGAGGGAGGAGGCTCACGCCGCGGGAGCCGGCGCGCAACGCAGGGATCAGCCGGGCGGTCGAGCCCCTCGGGCGAGCCGCCCGGCGGTGCGCCCGGGGGGCGCAGATCCCGAAGTGAAGCGAAGGCGGCGATTACGAGATATGCAGCCCGTGCCTCCTGGGCTCCGCCGTGATCGTGACCTCGCTGTCCTTGTCCTTGATCGTGACGACGTCGCCGGGGCCGAGCTCGTCGAGCTTGCGCAGGATCTCGCTCGTCGAGATCTTCCCGTTCTCGCTCAACGCTTCGACGAGGATTCGGGGCAGGCGGATGTGCACGTGCTTATCCCAGTCGTCCTTGACGTCGATCTCGAGAACGCTCCCGTCGGCCTGCACCTCGATGGTCGTGTCGTCCTTCTTGATGACGCCCGGCTTCCCGGGCTCGCTCTCGTCGGCGGCCTCGAGGATCTGGCGCGGGGTGACGTCGCCCTTGCCCCAGTCGGCTCGCGCGTCGTCCGTGATGGCCGCCACGGGGGCGAGCTTCGCGATCCGGGCGATCAGGTTGGAGGGGATGTCGACGGAGAATTTGCGGGTCGAGTCCCCGTCCTTGGCCCGCATGTCGACGCGGAATCCCTTGATCCGCGTGAACTCCGCGGCCGGGCGTTGCCAGAAGGACAGCCCGATGGCGGCGAGAACGACCACGAAGAGCCCCAGGACGACGGCGCGCACTTCTTTGCTCATGTCGGACGAAGTCTCCCACCGTTCCTAACGCAGCGACCCCCAAAAGGTTCGGACGGGCGCGGGCCCCCGGCCTGGGGCGCGG
>DATMNJ010000236.1:0-3586 GCA_035569175.1 Thermoanaerobaculia bacterium
GAGGGAGGGCACGTAGATGCCGTCGATCTGGGCGAGCGCGACGAGCAGCTCCCGGCGCGAGACGCCTTCCGCACGGGCGTCGCGGTAGGCGTCGAGAAAGACGTTGAGCGCCTCCTCGGCATCGCCGACGAGGAAGGCGTCGAAGAAATCGGCGATGGGCTCGCAGTTGGCGGTGCACGGCCCGCCGCCGAGGACGATCGGGTCGGATTCGCGGCGGTCGCGCTGCCACACCGGAAGGCCGGCCAGATCGAGCATGTTGAGGATGTTCGAGTAGTTCAGCTCCGCCTGGAGCGAGAAGCCGAGGACATCGAAGTCCGCGGCGGGCGCGAACGACTCGGTCGAGAAAAGCGGGATGCCGAGCGCGCGCATCCGCTCCTCGAGGTCCACCCACGGCGCGTACACGCGCTCGCACGCGAAGTCCGCGCGCCGGTTGACGAGCTCGTACAGGATCTTCAAGCCCGTGTGGCTCATCCCGATCTCGTAGGTGTCGGGGAAGGCGAGAGCCAGCGTCACGGCGGCCTGGGACAGGTCCTTGCGCGTGACGTTGCGCTCGAGGCCGATGTAGCGGCCGGGCTTCTCCACGGCCGGGAGAAGGGGATCGAGACGCGGCCGCAGGGAGGCATAACGCATGAGAACGGACAATTCTATGCGACCCGGCCGGCCCGCGGGCCGGGGCTCAGAGGTACTTGAAGCCGCTTCCGGTGTTGAAGAGGACGACGCGCGAGGCCGGATCGAGGGTGCCGGCGGCCTGGAGCTTTTTCGCCGCCGCCCAGGCCGCGCCGCCCTCCGGGGCCACGAAAAGGCCTTCCGCGGCCCCGATCTCGTCGCAGGCGCGGCGCATCTCGTCGTCGGTCACCGTGACGGCGGAGCCCGCCGACTCGCGCACGTACTGGAGGATCAGGTAGTCGGCGAACGGCTTCGGCACCCGAAGTCCCGAGGCGTAGGTGTGCGCGTTCGGGAACTTTTCCGAAACGAGCCGGCCTTCGGCGAAGGCCTTCGGGATCGGCGCGCACCCTTCGGCCTGAACGGCGAACATCTTCGGGCGTCTGCCGTCGATCCACCCGAGCTCTTCCATCTCGTCGAAGGCCTTCCACATGCCGATCAGGCCCGTGCCGCCGCCCGTGGGGTAGAGGATCGCGTCGGGCAGAGTCCACGCGAAGTCTTCGGCGAGCTCGTAGCCCATCGTCTTCTTTCCCTCGACGCGAAAGGGCTCCTTCAGGGTCGAGACGTCGTGCCAGCCCTCTCGCGCCGCGCTCTCGGCGACGAGGCGGCCGCAGTCGTCGATGAGGCCGTCGACCATCGTGACCTTCGCGCCGTAGCGTTCGCACTCGATCCGAAAAACCGGTGGAGTGTCCGCGGGCATGAAGACGTGGCACTCCATCCCCGCCTTCGCCGCATAGGCGGACGCGGCGCCACCCGCGTTGCCCGCGGTCGGCACGGCGATCTTGGTGTAGCCGAATTCCTTCGCCTTGGACACCGCGGCCGACAGCCCGCGCGCCTTGAACGATCCGGTGGGGTTTGCGGCTTCGTCCTTGATCCAGAGGTCGCGGAAGGCCGAGCGCTCCCCGAGCCGGTCCGCCCGGAGCAGCGGCGTGCCGCCCTCGCCGAGCGTGACGACGTTGACCGGATCCTCCACGGGCATCAGCTCGTGCCAGCGCCAGATCGTGCGCGGCCGGCCGGCCACCGCGTCGCGATCGATCGCGCGCACGTGGTACCGCGGAAAGAGCGCGCCGCCGCACTTCGCACAGACGTTCACGCGCCGGCCGCGCTCGTACAAGGTGCCGCACCGGGTGCAGGAGAGGTGGGTGAGCCGCGAGAACATGCGAAGAGCTTATCTTCGGGCGGAGTGAAGCGGGGAGTCGCGTTTGCGGGACGGGGCGCAGGGCTGGCACCGGGAGAGCGCGACGGCGATTCCTGTCACGCGAGACGACAGGGAGAGGATAACACTTTTTCTCGCCGGGAAAGATCCTTGATTCTCCCGCGAAGCGGAAGCGATAATCGCTGCGGCCATGGAACTCTCCGACCATCTTCGCGCCATGCTCAAGGAGCTCGGGCAAGCCATCAACGAGTCGATCTCGGGCTCCGGGCGCGTGCACGACTCCATTCAGAAAATCCGCGACGAGGGCTACAACCTCTACATGGTGCTCGACGCGAAGGTCGGCGTGAAGAAGCGCGAGAGCAAGGCGCGCTCGCGCCGCGCGGCCGCGCTCGCCTCGGCCGAGCCCGACGAGACCTCGAGCGTGAGCGAGCGCGCGGCGTTCCGCATCAACCTCAAGGATCTGCGCTTCCTGAAGTCCCTCGGCATCGACCCGACGCGCAAGGTGCGCACCCGCAAGGCTCCCGTCCGTAAGGCCGCGAAGTAGCCGGCGGCATAGACTCACCCGTCATGGGTGAGCGCGATCCCCTCGGTCTGACGCTTTCCGCCTGGGAGGCCTTCGCGGCGGAGGCCGGGCTGCCGCGTTACAGGGGTCGCCAGCTCTTCGACGCGATCCACCGGCGAGCAGTTCGCGACTATGCGTCGGTGACCGAGCTCCCGGCCGCGCTGCGGGAGCGCCTGGCCCGCGAGCTGCCCATCCGCCTTCCGGAGATCGCCCGGCGCGAGGAGTCCGCCGACGGCAGCGTCAAGCTCGGCCTGCGCCTGACCGATGGAGCCCTCTTCGAAGCGGTCTACATGCCCGGCAGCGAGGCCTTCGCCCAGGTCAACGAATTCAGCGACGCCCGCGCGGTCCCTCCCGCCCGGCGCCCGGCTCCCCCCGCCAGGCACTCGACGCCTCCCTCCGAGAAATTCACCGTCTGCCTCTCGTCGCAGACTGGCTGCGCCGTGGACTGCGTCTTCTGTGTCACGGGCCGGCTCGGGGCGGGACGCAACCTGACGGCGGGGGAGATCCTCGGCCAGCTCTACGCGGTGCTCGACGAAGTCGGACGCACGGCCGAGGGACTGCGCGTCGTCTTCATGGGCATGGGGGAGCCGTTCCTGAACACCGAGGGCGTTCTTCCGGCGCTCGAGGTCCTCTTCGAGCTGGTGCCGCCGCGCCGCGTCACCGTCTCGACCTCGGGCATCACGCCGGCCTTCGCGACCTTCGCGGCCCTGGAGCGACGGCCGAATCTCGCCGTGTCGCTCAACGCCGCCGACGAGGCCACGCGGACGAAGCTGATGCCGATCACCCGAACCTATCCGTTGTCCGGGCTCGTCGCGGCGATGCGCGCCTGGCCGCTCGAACCGCGCCGGCGCATCCTCGTCGAGTACGTGCTCATCGCCGGCGTCAACGACGGCGAAGGCGACGCGCGGCGCCTCGCGCGCCTGGTCTCCGGATTCCCGGTCAAGGTCAATGCGATTCCGTTGAACGAGGATGCGACGTACCTGCCCGGGTGGAAGCGGCCGGAGGAGGCAGCCATCGACCGCTTCGTCCGCATCCTCGCCGACGCCCGCGTGACGGTCACCGTTCGCAGGAGCAAGGGTCCCGACGCCTCCGCGGCGTGCGGGCAGTTGAAGGGCCGGACGGTGGATCCCCGGAAGAAGGCTCAGGCGGGCAAGTAAGTCCCGAAGAACTCCTGCCACTTGCGGGCGTAAGCCATCTTCGCGGCC
>DATMNJ010000237.1:0-11258 GCA_035569175.1 Thermoanaerobaculia bacterium
AACGTCGCCGGGCAAAAGCGCGGCAGCTTCCCTTTCGGGATCCACGCGGGCACGCCGCAGCAGGTCACGCTCGCGGCGACCCTGGTGGACGCGGCCGGGCGGCGCTCGAGCCCCGTGTCGTTCTCGTTCGAGGTCAAGAAATCCGCGGCGCCGGGGCCCGACCGGTCGATCGAGATCAACACGCCGCACGGTTTGAAATTCAAGATCCCGCGGTGATTTGCGAGCCGCCGGCGGCCGCGGTCCGGGTATCATTTCTCCAATGCCCCTTCGGTTCCCCTGACCCCTCATGAGCCTGCTGCTGAAGGGGTTGATCGTGGGTTTCTGCCTTGCCGCGCCGGTGGGGCCGATCGCGGCGCTCTGCGTGCAGCGGACGATCTCGAAGCGCTGGGTGTCGGGCGTCGTGTCGGGATTGGGCGCGGCGGCGGCGGACGCCTTCTACGGCGCGGTCGCGGCCTTCGGAGCGACGATCGTCTCGGAGTTTTTGATCTCCGAGCGCGCGTGGATGCAGCGGGTCGGCGGCGTGATCCTGATCTTCATGGGCCTGCGGCTTTTCATGGCGAAGGCGGTCGAGGAGAAGCAGGAGTCCAACGGCAAGGGACTGACGGGCGACTTTCTCTCGACGTTCCTGCTGACGCTGACCAACCCGATGACCTTCGTCGCCTTCGCCGCGGTCTTCGCGACGATGGGCATCGGCGCCGTGCGGGGCCAGCCGATCCTGACGGCCGAGCTCGTCGGCGGCGTGTTCCTCGGCTCCATGCTGTGGTGGGCGATCCTCTGCGGCGGCGCGCACGCCCTGCGCCACCACTTCGACTACGGCAAGCTCACGAAGATCAACCGCGGCACCGGCATCTTCGTCGTCGGCGTCGGCCTCGTCTACCTGTTCCTGGGCACGAAGTCGTAACGCTTACCGCGCCGCAAGGCGCTCTTGCGCCTTGCGCAAGGCCCGCTCGAGCGAGCCGTCCACGCCGAGCGACAGGGCCTCTTCGAGGCTCGCCCAGCGCATCGGCCGCTCCGGATCCTCGGAGGCCGCCGGGTCGCAGTCGAGCTCGGTCGTGAAGAGGTAGCGCACGTCGAAGTGAAAGTGCGCGGCGTCGCGGCGGTGCGCCGGGATCGCGTGGACGTCCACGTCGAGGATCGCGCGCCCGAGCGGCGTATCGAAACGCGCGATGCCCGTCTCCTCGCGCGCTTCTCGGACGGCCGTGTCGAAGACGGACGCGTCCGACTCCTCCGTGTGTCCGCCCGGCTGGAGCCAGCGCGAGAGCTTGCGATGGAGAACCAGGAGAAACGCCGAGCCGTCCGGCCGGGCGACGACCGCGCTGCCCGTGACGTGGCCCTCGGCCGTCGAGCGGCTGAACGGATCCTCGGGCCCCGCCAGGAATCGGCGGATCCGCGCCAACGACTCCGCCTCCTCCGCCCCCTCCGCCACATACCCCGCCAGCTCCTCCTTGAATGGGGTCAGGTCTCTCAAAGTGTGACTTTCCTCAGGAGACGCCGGGCAAAGTGGCAATTTGAGAGACCTGACCCCGCCTTTCGAGGAAGAGGGCGGTCCAGTCGTCCTCGAGGCCTGGGCCGGAGGCGGCGCGTACGGACGCGAAAAGGGCGTCAGGATCGAGCGCGCCCGGAAGGAGCGCCTCGAAGCGCTCGTAGCCGAGCGGGTTGCCGGCGGCGTCGGGCGCCTCGGGCAGGCCGTCGGTCAGCAGCACGAGCCGCTCGCCCGCTTCGAGCACGCCGTGAATCTCCTCGTACGCGACTTCCGGCCGCACGCCGAGCGGAAAGCGCGGACCCGGCACGGAGAGAGCGCGCGCGGCGCCGGCCCTGCCGACCCGGTACGGATCCGGCAGCCCGGCGTTGCCGAGCGTGAAGGCGCCGGTCTCGGTCTCGTAGCGCAGATACGCGAGCGCGACGAACTCGCGTGGCGCAAGACGCGGCGCGATCCGCCGATTCGCCTCGCGCAGCGTCTCTGCGACGGAGCGCTCAGCCGCCAAGAATGGCAGGGCCGCCTTGACCGTAGCCATGATGAGGCTCGCGCCCATGCCCTTGCCCGCGACGTCGGCGACGACGACACCGAGGGCGCCGTCCGGGAGGCGGAAGAAGTCGTAGAAGTCCCCCGCCACGAAACGCGCGGCGAGATTGCGCGCGGCGATGTGGAATCCGTCGCCCGAGAGTTCGGGCGGCGGCAGGATGCGCTGTTGGATCGCGCGGGCGATCTCGAGCTCCTTCTCGGCGAACTCGGCTTCCTTCAGCCGCTCGACGGACTTGCGCAGGCGGTCCTGCAACAAGCCGAAGCTGTAGAACAACAGACCGAGCAGCAGCGAGATCGCGCCGACGATCGGCAGATAAGTGGCCAGGCCGCCGAGCGTGAACCGCACGTGGACCAGGCCGACGACCCCGGCAATCCAGCTCGCCAGGACCCACGACGCCATCCCCGCGACGGAATAGACGATGGCGCGTGCCAGGCGCGGTGCCCGCGATCGATCGAGCCATCCGTGCAGCGCGAGGGCGGCGCCCGCGCAAAAGACGTAGCCGAAGACTCCCATCAGGGCGCCGTACGCGGCCGAGCGCCACTGAAAACGCGCCGACTGCTCGAGCGTGACGAGGAAGATGATCCCCACACCGACGGCGGCCGAGATCAGCGAGCCGCGAACGTGCTCGGAGAGCGGCGACTCCCGGATCGGTCGAACCTCTTCGGTCACGGCACGATCCTACGCCGGTGACGCGGGCGTCAGATCTCTCAACGTGTGATCTTCCCGGGCCGGCCAAAGTGCAATTTGAGAGACCTGACCCCATTTGGTAAACGCGGCGCGGGAAGTCTCCCGACCGAAGGGAGGGAGGAGGCCCGCGCCGCGGGAGCCGGAGCGGAGCAAGGGGGCCAGCCGACGGTCGAGCCCCTTTGGGCGAGCCGTTCGGCGGTGCGCCGAAGGCGCAGGCCCCCGCGCGAAGCGAAGGCGACGGTTATGAGTCGGTCGAGGTTTCGTCGACTTCGTCGCGGACTTTGTGGACGAGGGCCTCGACCGCCTTTTCCTCGATGCCCTCGGGGCCGACGCCGCGCTTGACGAAGTCCACCCACTCGCCGTCGACCTTGACCTGGACGGTGAGCAGACGCGCGCGCCCGTACGAGCAGATGCGCACCGACAGGTTCGTCAGCGCGTACACGGCTTCGCGGTTGCCGGACGGATCGGCGGGCTTCACCTCGGTGGCGTCATAGCCCATCTCCCGAAAGGCCGTACCGATGCGGTCGAAGGCGGCGTCCAGGCTCAACATGGCGAAACCTCGCTCGATTGGGGGAATTCTATTGCACGTTTCAGGCCCACCAGTCGGCCCTCGCGCCCCCATCGGCTGGGTCCCAAGCAGCGACCCGGCGCCTTCGGCCCTCAGGACGACAGTGCGTTCGCTGCTCGTTCCGCGGCACTCTGACAACTGCTCGCGTCGCACGAAGTCTCCCGACCGAGGGAGGGAGGAGGCGTGCGACGCGGGAGCGAGCGCGCAGTGAGGGGATCAGCCGGTCGGTCGAGCCGGCAGGCGAGCCGACCGGCGGTGCGCCCACTGGGCGCAGATCCCCGAACAAGCGCTCGCGACGATTACCGGTAATCGGAGGACAGCATCAGGAACTGACCCCGGTCCTCGCGCTCCCGGTGCTCGTCCGCCGCCGCCTCCATGGCGGCGGTCCCGCGATCCCGCCACCAGGCCCGCGCCTCGGCGAGCGTCCAGGCCGGCGCGACGGCGCAGGCCTCGAGGATCGCGTCGAGCTCCTCGGCGGAGGCGGGCCTCTCGCCCCGCTCGAACGACAGGCAACGCCGCAGCGCCTCCTCGAGGGCCGGGGGCACGGGACATTTCGCGGCCCGTGAGAGCGCCGGCGGCGGGCCCTGCCGCTCGAGCTTGAAGACCTCGAGGGCCGTGCGGCCCGGAAACGGCGAATTGCCCGTCAGCAGGAAATACCCGACGGCGCCGATGCCGAAGATGTCGGCGCGCGCGTCCACCTTCGTCGGGTCGCTCATCCCTTCGGGCGCCATGTAGAGCGGCGTGCCGAGCAGCGAGCCGTCCTGCGACAGCGCGGCGTCGCTTCCTCCCGATTCGCCGCCGGCCACGCGCTCGACGGCGCCCATCTCCTTGACGAGCCCGAAATCGAGGATCTTCACGAAATCGGGGATGCCGCCATACACGCAGAGCATCAGGTTCTGTGGCTTGACGTCGCGGTGGATGAGGCCCGCCGCGTGCGCCTCCGTGAGCGCGCCGCACGCCTGCCGCAGCAGGTGCACGACGCGCCCGGCCGGCAGCGGTCCGTCGAACGCGACCAGCTGCGCCAGGTTGATGCCGTGCAAGAGCTCCATCGCGTAGTAGAAGACCCCGTCAGCCGTCCGGCCGTAGTCGTAGATCGCGATCGTGCTCGGGTGCGTCAGGGCGGCCGTCAGCTGCACCTCGCGCTCGAAGCGCGCGAGCGCGCGCTCGCCCTCGACGCCGGGCGCGAGCAGCTTGACCGCGGTCGGCCGGCGCAGCAGCGCGTGGCGCGCCTCCCACACGACTCCCATCGCGCCCTTGCCCAGGCGCGAGATGAGGCGGTATGGACCGACCTTCTCCGCCTGACGGCGCAGGCGCGCGATCGTCCGCAGCGACGTCAGCGTGACGAGGCCGATGAGCGACACGAGGATCCCGAACAGCGCGGCCTCGATCGCGCCGCGCTGCGACGGCTCGAAAGCGCCGGGCAGCGGAAACACCTCGAGCCGCCAGTGCCGCTCGGCGAACGGCACGGGAAACGGCAGCTCGAAGCCCGGGCGGCGCGGCAGCTGCGCGGCTTTCGACGGCCGCTCGGCCAGGGGCGGCGACCTGGGCGACTCCGTGTCGCGCAGCAAGAGGCCGAGGCCCGAGGCATCCACCTCCGAGGCAGCCTTGTCCACGAGCGGGGCGACGCGAAAGATGGCGACGGCGAAGCCCTTCAACGCGTCCAGGCGCGACTCGGGTGAGCCCGGGTCGCCCTCCCGGTACACCGGGGCGTAGGCGCCGACGACCGGCGCGCCGCGGCGGGCCGCGTCCTCGAAGAGAAAGAAGGGCGGGGACGCGACGATTTCTCCGCTGCTGCGCGCCGCGCCGGCCGTCGTCCAGCGCATCTCGTCGGAGGCGATGTCGAAGCCGAGCACGCTCAGGCTCGGCGGCTCCATGTAGAGGATCGGCACGTAGAACGCGCGGCTGCCCGCGACGATCTGCTTGGCTTCCGGCCCCTGCTCCCAGAACTGGAACCCCGTCATGTGGGCCGCGCGGGCCTCCGCCTCGTACGTCTTGCGCTCGGACTGGCGCGCGAACGGCAGCCACTCGAAGGCGTAGACCTCCCGGTTGCGCGCGAGCATCGGGTAGGCGATCAGGCGGAACTGCTCGCGCGACACGCGATCGGCGGCCATGAAGCTCTGCAACGTGTAGAGGTTCTCGAGCGTGGACGACAGCCGCTCGGTCACGCGCGCCAAGAGTTGCTGCGCCTTCTGCGCGAAGGCGAGGTGCGAGGCCGCCCGGGCCCGCGCGAACACGTAGGCGCCCAGGCCGAGCGACAGGGCCACGAAGACCGTGGCGACGAGCAAATCCGTCGACCGGATCGAGGACCGCCAGAGAAAAATCGTGGATCGCAGGCGCCGGATCGTGAACCGGCTGGTGTCGGCGCCGGACCCGCTTCTCCCCGTGCCCCCGCTCGTCACGGGGCGAAGCTTAGAACGGGACCCCACCGGGAACCACTTCGGCGGCCGGGAAATGCCCGTTCGGGCCGCCGGCGGCCTTTTTCGTCAGGCAGGCGCGACGGATCCTCCTCCGGCCGCCCCGCCCGGGCCCCTCCCGAAAGTGGGACCCCCCGTAATTTCGGGACCCTTCGATCCGTCTTTCTAGTGGCCGGGAAGGGCAGTTCGAGCTCTTCGATTGCGGAGGAGGAGCGACAGGACACGATTGCCAGGAGCGTCGCTCCGGCCGGAGGCCATGTGGAAAAAGGGATCGGTTCTGCGGCGGCAAGCGGAAGCCCCGCGCGCCGCCGCGTCTTCTGGGCCGTGGTCGCCGGAGCCGTCGTGCTCGGGGCCGCGGGTTTCTTCGCGTGGCGGGCGCGCTCGCGCAAGCCGAAGTACGTCACGGCCCTGGTGACGCGGGGAAGCATCCAGCGCAGCGTCAGCACGACCGGCGCGCTCAACCCGGTCGTGACGGTGCAGGTCGGCTCCTACGTGTCGGGGACGCTCAAGTCGCTCGCCTGCGACTACAACACGGAGGTCGTCGTGGGCCAGCGGTGCGCGACGATCGACCCGGTGCCCTTCCAGCTCATCGTCGACGAGGACCGGGCGCAGGTCAGCACGGCGCAGGCGCAGTTGAAGAAGGACCAGGCCTCGCTCAGCTACGCGAAGACGGCATACGAGCGCGACGCGAAACTGGTGGCGGAGGGGACGGTGTCGCAGGACACGGTCGACAGCGAGAAGAGCGTCTACGACCAGGCCGTCGCCCAGATCGGCCTCGACCAGGCCGCGATCGCCGACAAGCAGGCCGCGCTGAAGGCCGCGCAGGTCAACCTCGCGTACACCGACATCGTGTCGCCCGTCGTGGGCACGGTGATCACGCGCTCGATCGACGTGGGCCAGACGGTGGCCGCGAGCCTGCAGAGCCCGACGCTCTTTCTCATCGGCAAGGACCTGACGCACATGCAGGTCGACACCAACGTCAGCGAGGCCGACGTCGGCGAGGTCCGCCTCGACCAGAACGCGTTCTTCACGGTCCAGGCGTTCCCGGGCCAGACGTTCCGGGGAAAGGTCACGCAGATCCGCCGCGGGCCGATCACCGTGCAGAACGTCGTGACCTACGACGTCGTGATCGCGGTTCCGAATCCGGATCGCCGCCTCTTTCCCGGCATGACCGCGGACACCCACATCGTCATCGATGAGCGCGACGACGTCCTGCGCGTGCCGCTGCCCGCGGTGCGCTTCACGCCCGAGGGCTTCTCGGCGCTGCGGGCGGACGCCCGGCCGGAGCGCTCGGACGGCGCCGAGTCGACGGGCGAAGGCCAGGGCCGTCCGAGGAATCGCACGCCGGGAGCGGGCGATGGGCGTCCGCGCAACCGGCCCGACGGCGCAGGGGGCGAAGGCCGAGGCGGGGAGGCGCGCGGCGGCGAAGGTCATGGAGAGGGCCGTCCGCGCCGCGGGCGCGGGGGGGCGAGCCAGGTCTGGGTGCTCGACGGGGACGAGCTGAAAGCCGTCAAGGTCATGACCGGGATCGACGACGGGGCGCTGATCGAGGTGTCCGGCGAGGGCTTGAAGCCCGGAGCGCGCGTCGTCGTCAACCAGCTCGACGCCAACGGCGAGCGCCGCGGTGGCACGGCCGGCAACCAGGGCCAGGCCTTCCGCCCGCCCGGGACGCAGGGGCAGCAGCCGGGCTTCCAGCCGGGGCCGCGCCCATGACGCCGACGCAGGCGCCGCGCCCGCCGGCCGCGATCGAGGTCGAGAACGTCAGCAAGGTCTACCAGCTCGGCGACCAGGAGATCCACGCGCTGCGGGGCGTCAGCCTGAGGATCGAGCGCGGCGAGTTCGTCGCGATCATGGGGGCGTCGGGCTCGGGAAAGTCGACACTGATGAACATGATCGGCTGCCTCGACCAGCCGACGACGGGCAAGTACCTGCTCGAGGGAATCGACGTCGCGGGCCTCGACGAGCCCGCTCTCGCGCGGATCCGCAGCCTGCGCATCGGGTTCGTCTTCCAGAGCTTCAACCTCCTCGCGCGGACGAGCGCCGCCGAGAACGTCGCCCTGCCGCTCTTCTACTCGGGACGGTTGAACGACAATGCGAAGCGGGTGCACGAGGCGCTGGCCCTGCTCGGCCTGGCCGAGCGCGAGCAGAACCATCCGAGCCAGCTCTCCGGCGGCCAGCAGCAGCGCGTGGCGATCGCGCGCGCCCTCATCAACAATCCGACGATCCTGCTCGCCGACGAGCCGACGGGCAACCTCGACTCGAAGACGGCGCGGGAGATCCTCGACACGATCCGCACGCTCAATCGCGAGAGGGGGCTGACCGTCGTCCTCGTCACGCACGAGCCGACGCTGGCGGCCACCGCCGACCGCACGATCACGATGAGCGACGGCGTCGTCCTCTCCGACGAGCGCCGCGTTCCCCTCGCCCCGGCCGCCAGCCGCCCGGACGGCCCGTCCGTCGAGATCCCCGAGACGACCTCGCGCCTGGGCGAGGCGTGGTCCTTCGTCTGGATGGCACTCTCGGCGGCCGGGCGCGGCGTCGGGCGCAACAAGCTGCGGTCGGCGCTGACGATGCTCGGCATCTTCATCGGCGTCGCCGCCCTCATCGCGATGCTCGCCGTGGGCGAGGGCGCGTCGGCCGCGCTGAAGAAGCAGCTCGAGAGCCTCGGCACGAACCTGCTCGTCGTGCTGCCGGGCGCGGTGCGCGCCAACGGCGTGCGCGCCGGCATCGGCAGCGCCTCGACGCTGCGCGTCACCGACGGCGCGGCGATCCTCGAGGAGGACCCGGCCGTGGCGGACATCAGCTATGTCAACCGGCAGAACGGCCAGGTCGTGAACGGAAGCCAGAACTGGTCCACCTCGGTGCAGGGCGTGACGCCGAGCTACCTCGCGATCCGGGACTGGCCCGTCATCTCGGGGCGAAAGCTCGACGACAAGGACGAGAACGAGGCGCGGACGGTCTGCCTGCTCGGACAGACGGTGCTCGCGAACCTCTTCGGCGAGTTCCAGGACCCGATCGGCTCGACCATCCGGATCCGCAACGTGGACATGGAGGTGGTCGGCGTTCTCGCCATCAAGGGCCACTCCGCCAGCGGGCAGGACCAGGACGACACCGTCCTGATCCCCTTCCGGACGTCGCAGGAGCGCGTCCTCGGCGTCGCCGCGCCGAGCTCGGCGCAGAATCAGGCGACGATCTTCATCCCTCCTCCCAACCCCCTCGGCATCCAGTCGCGGCTGACCGGCTTCGTGCACACGATGTACGTCCAGGCGCGCAGCTCCCAGCTCGTCAAGACGGCGCTGCAGCAGGTCACGGCGACGCTCGAGAAGCAGCACCGGATCAAGGCCAGCCAGCCCGACGACTTCACCGTGCGCGACCTGACCGAGATCGCCGAGGTGGCCGAGCGCAGCAGCCGCGTGATGGAGCTGCTCCTGGCGGCGATCGCCTCGATCTCGCTGATCGTCGGCGGCATCGGAATCATGAACATCCTGCTGGTGTCGGTCACGGAGCGGACGCGCGAGATCGGCGTCCGCATGGCGATCGGCGCGCGGCGGGTCCACGTGCTGCTGCAGTTTCTCGTCGAGGCGTCGCTTCTGAGCCTGATGGGCGGCGGGGCCGGCGTCCTGACGGGGATCGCCGCGTCGAAAATCATTTCGGCGGTGGCCGGCTGGCCGACCCTGCTGCACGGAGCCGTCATCTCGGCGGCGTTCCTGTTCTCGGCCGCGATCGGGGTCTTCTTCGGGTATTACCCCGCGCGCCAGGCCTCCCTCCTGAACCCGATCGATGCGCTGCGCTATGAGTGATCGCGTGGGCCGCCGCCGGATCCGCCGCGCGGGCGGCGCGCTGGCCGCCTCGGTCTTCCTCGCCGGCGCGAGCGGTTGCCTCGTGGGACCGAACTACACGCGGCCCGCCGCTCCCGAGGTCGCCGGGTATCTGCCGCCGAAGACGGCGACGCCGCCGCCGGAGAACTCGGCCGACTCCGCGCAGCGCATCGCCCTCGGCGAGAAGATCCCGGCGCAGTGGTGGGAGCTCTTCCACGCCGCGCGGCTCGACGAGACGGTGCGCAAGGCGATCGCCGCCAACTACGACCTCGCCGCCGCCCGGGCAACGCTGGCCGAGGCCCGGGAGGCGGTCATCGAGGCCCGCTCGGCCTTCTACCCGCAGGTCGATCTCCAGGCCGGGATCCGGCGGGGAATGCCGGTGGGAGGAACGGTCGCGAACCTCTTTACGTTCAGCCCGACGGTCAGCTACTCGGTGGACGCGTTCGGCGGCACGCGCCGCCGCGTCGAGCAGGAAGAGGCGTTCGCAGAGAGCCAGCGCTGCCAGCTGGCCGCGGCGTACCTCATCCTGACGGGAAGCTCCGTCACGCAGGCGATCACGATCGCCTCGACGCGCTTTCAGATCTCGACGGTGGAGGACCTGATCAAGAACGACCAGAAGAACCTCGACCTCGTCCAGCGCGCGTTCGACGCCGGCCGTGTGGCGCGCAGCGACGTCCTGACCGCGGCGGCGCAGCTGGAGGCCGACAAGACGCAGCTTCCCGCGCTGTACCAGCAGTTGAGCGCGGCGCGCCACGCCCTGGCAGTGCTCGCCGGCGAGGCGCCGGGCAAGTGGACCGCGCCCGACTTCGAGATCGACGACTTCACCCTCCCGGACGATCTTCCCGTCAGCCTCCCGTCGGAGCTGGTCCGCCAGCGCCCGGACATCCTCTCGGCGGAGGCCCTGCTCCACGCCGACAGCGCCGCGATCGGGGTCGCCACCGCGCAGATGTATCCGTCGATCACGATCTCCACCTCGCTCGTCCAGGAGGCCGCGACGCTCGGGAGTCTCTTCCAGGCCGCGGGCCGGGCGTGGGACGTGGGTGTCGGCGCGGACATCCCGATCTTCCACGGCGGCGCACTGGCGGCCCAGCGGCGAGCCGCGATCGACGCGTACGACGCCGGCCTCGCGACCTACCAGCAGACGATCCTGGCCGCCTTCCAGCAGGTCGCGGACGCCCTGACGGCGATTGAGCACGACAACCAGATGGTGACGGCATCGAAGAGGGCCGTCGACATCGCGAGCGCCTCCGTGACGCTGCAGCGCTCGAGCTATGCGGCCGGCAGGACGAGCGCCCTCCAGCTCATCATCGCCGAGGATACGTATTCGAACGTCCGGCAGGGCTACGTGCGCGCTCTCGGCCAACGCCTCACCGACACGGCGCAACTCTTCATCGCCGTCGGCGGCGGCTGGTGGAGCGAGAGTGACGGCGTGGCGATGGGGGGCGGCGTCGGCTCCCCCAGCCGCTAGCACCTGCGGATCGACCCGTCGGCTGAGGTTCCACCGTCCCCAGACCCAATTCCCTCTCCCCCCGTCGGGGGGAGAGGGCAGGGTGAGGGGGGGGCCGCCCGGTACCCGACTTCGAACAATCCCCGTCTCGAATGCGTATAAAGAGGACGTGGCTCGAGTTTTTGCCTTTTTTGGGGGATTTCTCGTGAAAAAGAAGAAGTGGATCGGGATCCTGGCGGTCGTCCTGGCACTGGCCGGAGTCGCGTTCGTGAAGGCCAAGGGCCGCGACAAGGCCGACGG
>DATMNJ010000238.1:0-12979 GCA_035569175.1 Thermoanaerobaculia bacterium
GCTGGCCGCCGGACGGCGGGACGAGGCCCTCGAGCAGGTGCGCGAGGTCCTGCGACTGTCTCCGGGCTACAGGCCCGCGCTCGAAAAGCGCAAGGCGCTCCTGCCGTAGGTCAGTGGACCCGGTCGTCCGGGCGGATCTCGGACTCCGTCGGCGCGCGCAGGCTCCCGGTCGCGACCTCGCGGCGCCGGGCGGCCCGTGCAGCGATCCGCGGATGCCGCCGGTGGTACAGCTTCAGGAATCCCCGGGCCGCGAGGTACGTCCCCAACCCGGCGGCCGCCGCCAGCAGCGACGTGCCGAGCAGGAAGGACGCCAATCGCGGAGAGAGGCCCGGGCCGCGAAACGAGACCCAGAAGTCGTGGTGCAGGATGCGCTGCCACTGGAGCGGCGGCACGCGTGCCGGCGCGAAACCCAGCACGGCGCGGCCGAGCCGGTAGCCCAACGCGTAGACGGGCGGCAGCGTCCACGGGTTGCCGGCGAAGGAGCCGAGGACCGTGTCGAGCTTGTTGAGGCGGAAGCAGAAGGCGAGGACGATCGCCAGGATGAAGTGGAAGCCGATGAAGGGCGAGAGCCCGACCCCGACTCCGAGGGCGACCGCTGCGGCGACGCGCTCGGGCGTCTCCGCGCGGCCCATCAACTGCACGAGCAGCTGGACCCAGCGGCGTTTGAGCGACCGGCGCCGCTTCTGCGTCGTGCTCTCGCCGTGGAGCCGGTTTTCCTGGCTCACGATGCCCGCTCGAGGTGGTCGTGGCCGAGATCCCCGATGTCGCGCTCGACCCGGCCATCCGCCAGGGCCGCTCCGCTGCCGCGTTCGATGCGGCCGACGCGGGTGACGGGGACGTCGAAGGCGCGCTCGGCGAGGCGCTCGGCCTGGGCCGGCGACGCGGTGAAGAGCAGCTCGTAGTCGTCGCCCCCGGACAACAGGAGCTCCAGGGGGTCGAGCTCTTCCATGGCTCCGAAGGAGAGGAGCGCCGGGGAGAACGGCAGGGCGTTGCGCTCGAGCACGACGCGAACGTCCGAGGCCCGGGCCAGCCGACCGGCGTCCGCTCCGACGCCGTCGGACACGTCGATCGCCGCGCTGGCGAGCCCCTCGCGCGAGAGCGCGACCCCGAGGGCGATCCGCGGGACGGGGTCCCGATACGCGGCGAGCAGGCGCCGCTCGGCCTCCAGGTCGAGCTCGGGAAAGCGCGGCGTCGGGCGCGAGCCCTGCGCCGAGAAGGCCGCGACCTTCTGCGCGAGCCGCAGGCCCGCCGCGGCCTCGCCGGGATGGCCGGACAGGAAGACGGAGTCGCCCGGCGCCGCGCCCGAACGCGTCAGCGGTGCCCCGGCCGGCCTGCCCCAGAGGGCCACGGAGACGACCGTCACGGGCGCGTCCGACAGGTCTCCGCCGACCAGGCGGGCGCCGAACTCGCCCGCCCGCGCGACCGCTCCGCGCACGACCGCCAGGGGAAACTCGGAACCTCTTGCGCGGTCGAAGCCGATCGAGAGCAGGAAAAACTCGGGCTCGGCGCCCATGGCCGCGAGGTCGGAGAGGTTGACGGCGGCGGCGCGCCGGCCCAGCCGCTCCGGGTCTTCGCCGGGCAGGAAGTCCACGCCTTCGACCAGCAGGTCGGTCGTCGCCGCGAGCAGGCCCGCGTCCCGATCGACGAGAGCGGCGTCGTCGCCCGGGCCGAGCCGGACGGGTCCGCCGCGGGGCAGTAGCGCGCGCAGCGCTTCGACGAAGCGGTCCTCGGCCTTCACGCGCGGGGCGCGGGCGGCGCTTTCCGGCGGTGGGGAGCCGTGACGGGGATTTCGCGGACCGGCGTCTCGGCGGGGCGGGGGTCCGAGGGCGGCGCCTCGGGCGCCGGCGCGGTCTCGAGAGGCAGCAGGGCGATCGCCAGGACCTCGTCCATGCGGTCCACGTAGCGGAAGGTCAATCCGTGCAGGATGCGCGGCGAGATCTGGCCGACGTCGCGCTTGTTCATCTTCGGCAGCACGATCGTGGTGATCTTGGCCGCCCGCGCGGCGAGCACCTTCTCCTTCACGCCGCCGATCGGAAGCACCTCGCCGCGCAGCGTGATCTCGCCGGTCATCGCGACGTCGCGCCGCGCCTTGCGCTGGGTGAAGGCGGAGATCATCGCGGCCGCGATCGTGATGCCCGCCGACGGGCCGTCCTTCGGGATCGCGCCCTCCGGAACGTGGACGTGGACGTCGTGAGTCTCGAAATAGTCCAGCGGGATCTGGAGCTCGGACGCGTGGGCGCGCGCGTAGGACATCGCGGCCTGCGCCGATTCCTTCATCACGTCGCCAAGCTGGCCGGTCAGCCTCAGGCCGCCCTTGCCCCGCACGGCGAGCGCTTCCACGAAGAGGATGTCCCCGCCCACCGAGGTCCAGGCCAGGCCCGTGGAGACCCCGACCTCGTCCTTCTTGAGCTGTTCGTCCCGGAAGTGCTTGATGGGGCCCAGCATCTTTTCGACCGAGGCAGCGCTGATCCTGTAGCGGCGCGACTTGCCCTTGGCGACCGAGACGGCGACCTTGCGGCAGAGCGCCCCGATCTCGCGCTCGAGGTTGCGCAAGCCCGCCTCGCGCGTGTAGGCCTCGATGACCTTCTCGACGCCGCTGTCGGTGAATTCGACGTTGGCCTCGCTGATCCCGTTCTCCTCCATCTGCTTGGGGATCAGGTGCCGCCGCGCGATCGCCTTCTTCTCCTCGGCCGTGTATCCCGAGAGGCGGATGACCTCCATGCGGTCGAGGAACGCGGGCTGGATCGGGTCGAGGACGTTCGCCGTCGCGATGAAGAGCACCTTGGAGAGGTCGTACGGGACCGAGAGGTAGTGATCGCGGAAGGAGAAGTTCTGCTCCGGATCGAGCACCTCGAGCAGCGCCGCCGAGGGATCGCCGCGGTAATCCGAGCCGATCTTGTCGATCTCGTCGAGCATGAAGACGGGGTTGGAGGTGGCGGCCTGGTGGATGCCCTGGATGACGCGGCCGGGCATCGCCCCGACGTACGTGCGCCGGTGGCCCCGGATCTCGGCCTCGTCGCGCACGCCGCCGAGCGAGAGGCGCACGAACTTTCGGTCGAGGGCTCGGGCGATGGAGCGGCCGAGCGAGGTCTTGCCGACTCCGGGGGGCCCGACGAAGCAAAGGATGGGCCCCTTGAGGCTCTGCTTCAGGGCGTGGACGGCGAGGAACTCGAGGATGCGCTCCTTGACCTTTTCGATGTCGTAGTGGTCCTCGTCGAGGATCACGCGGGCCCGCTCGATGTCTTTGGAGTCCTCGGAGGTGACGCTCCAGGGCAGGCCCGTCATCCAGTCGAGGTACGTGCGGATGATCGCCGTCTCGGCGGAGTCGGGATGGCTGCGCTCGAGCCGCTTGATCTGCTTCTCGATCTCGGTCGCCGCCTCCTGCGGGATCTTCCGGTCCGTGATGATCTTGCGGTAGGCGTCGAGCTCCTCGGAGATCTCCTCGCCTTCGCCGAGCTCCTGCTGGATCGCGCGCAGCTGCTGGCGCAGGTAGTACTCCCGCTGCGACTTGTCCATCTCGCCGCGGGCCTGGCTGGAGATCTCCTGCTGCATCGTCAGGACGGTGATTTCCTTGGCGAGGCTCTCGTTGACCAGGCGCAGGCGCTCGATCGGGTCGGTGGACTCCAAAATCTTCTGCGCGTCCTCGAGCTTGAGCTCGAGGTTGGAGGCGGCCAGGTCGGCGAGGCGAGCCGGGTCGTCGAGGTTGCCGGCGATGACCATGACCTCGGGCGAGATGTTCTTGCCGAGCGAAACCGACTTTTCGAGGTTCTGCTTGACGCTGCGCAGCAGGGCCTCGTGCTCGGGAGGCAGCTCCTCGGGTGTCTCGGACTCCTCCAGCCGCGTGATCTTCGCCTTGATGTACGGCTCCTCCGCCAGCACGGTGTCGATCCGGGCGCGCGAGAGCCCCTGGACGAGCAGGCGAATGCGGCCGTCCGGCAGTTTCAGCATGCGCATGATCGCGGCGACCGTGCCGACCGTGTAGAGCTCGTCGGGCCGCGGCGTGTCGTTCTGGCCGTCCCTCTGGGCGACCAGCATGATGATGCGCTGCTCGGCCAGCGCGGCGTCCACCGCATTGATGGACTTTTCCCGCGAGACCGAGAGCGGCAGGATGATGTACGGGAAGACGACCACGTCCTTGAGCGGAAGGACCGCCAGGATGTCGGGGATCGGCAGGTCCGTCTCGCGCTCGGTGGCGAGGTCCCTCTCGTCGAGCTCGGCCATGGCCTCGGCTGCCTACTCTTCCTGCTCGGGTTGCACGGGGATCTCGATCTCCTTCTCGCGCAGGTCAGGGACGCGCGGCAGGATGACCTCGAGCAGGCCGTTCTTCATGCGCGTGCGGGCGTGGCGCGAGTTGACGGGCCGGGGGAGGGGAATCGACTTCACGAAGGTGCCGAAGTACCGCTCCATGCAGAAGAATCGCATGCCCTCCTTGGCGCGGATGCGGCCCTTCTTCGTGCCGCGCACCATGATGACCTTGCCGCGGATGGAGACGCGGACGTCTTCGGCCTCGACGCCGGGCAGCTCGACCAGGATACGGATGGCTTCGCCGTCGTCTACGACGTCCACGTTGGGATCCCAGGAGGATGCCGGCGTGGCGCCCTTGTCGTTGGACTCCACGAAGGCCGCGAAGAGGCGGTTGAGCTCGCCCTGGAGCCGCGAGAGCTCGACGATGGGCCCGTAGAAACGGGCGGTGCGCTTCACCATGGCTTTACGAAGTCACCTTCACGTCGCCCCGTCCGATGAGGTTTTTCAACTCGTGCAGGAACTCGTCGACGTCCTCGAACTTCCGGTAGACCGAGGCGAACCGGACGTAGGCGACCTTGTCGAGCTCCCTCAGGCGTTCCATGACGATGGCTCCGATGCGGGAGGTCGCGATCTCGCGCTCCTCGGAGTCGTGCAGGAGAGCCTCGATCTCGTCCACGATCCGGTCGAGCTCGACGGGAGGCACCGGCCGTTTCTCGCAGGCCTTGGCCAGGCCCGAGCGCAGCTTGTTGCGGTCGAACCGCTCGCGGCGGCCGTCGTTCTTGACCGCCATGTAGGGGATCTCCTCGATCGTCTCGTAGGAGGTGAACCTCCGGCCGCAGGCCGTGCATTCGCGGCGGCGGCGGATCACCTCGCCCTCGCGGCTCTCGCGCGAGTCCACGACCCGGTCGTCCACAGCCGCGCAGAACGGGCATTTCACAGAATGCAGATTATCGCGGAATGGAGCGTGCGGAGGGGCCGTGCGCCGCAATCCGGAAGCCGCGGGCCGGCGGCGCGGCCCGCGGTCACGGCTCGCGCCCTGCGGCGGTCGGCGCGGCCTCGACGGCCAGATCCTTCAAACCCTTGCCGCGCATGGGGCTGGTGGCGAAGAGCGTGAACCCGATGAGGGAAATCGGCACGAAGGAGATGGCGTGGGCGATCAGCGCGACGCCGGTAGCCGTGGCGATGGGAACGTGAAAGATGTCGGTCAGGGCGAACTGCACGGCCGCGTGGTAGCCGCCGACGCCGCCGGGGGTCGGGACCACGAGACCGAGAACCGCGGCGGTCGTGATCACGAACGCCGCCGAGAGGGGCAGATCGAGACCGAACGCGCGCAGGGTGCAGTAGACCTGGACGTTGATGACGAACCACAGGACGAGCGAGCTGCCCGCGACGAGGGCCGCGAGGCGGGGGGTCTTCAGGGACGCGAACCCGTCCAGGAAGGTGTGGGCGACGCGGCGCGCGGCCGGACGCATCCGGCCGGGCAGGATCCGGAAGACACGGTCGAGGAACCGCTCGGTGGCGTCGCGCCAGAGAACCGCGAAGAGCGCCACTGCGACCGCGACCGCGGCGATCGCCGCCACGGCCCAGCGGACCCGGCTCGACGAGAGGGAGCCGGTGACTCCTCCGCCGGCGAGCGCGAGCGCCAGGAAGAAGAGTTGAGAGAGGGCGTCGAGGATGCGCTCGAAGACGATCGAGGCGAGCAGGGCCGGGAAGGGCAGGCCCCGCTCCCGCGCGAGGACCGCCGGCCGCAGGATCTCGCCGGCCCGGGCCGGCAGCACCGTGTTGGCGGCGAAGCCGATCGCGGTCGCCCGGAATGCCGGGAAAAACGGCACCCGGCCGAGCGGCTTCAGGATCCAGGTCCAGCGCTGCGCCCTGAAGCCGAAGTTTGCGATGGAGATCCCGAGGCCGGCCGCCAGCCAGCCCGGGGAGGCGGCGGCAATGCGCGCGCCGATTTCCGAGAGGGGCACCCTCGACAGGAAAAAGGCGAAGAGGCCGACCGCGAGCACGGCCGAGGCGATGGCCTGGAACCGGCGGGAGCCGAGGAAGCCCTTCACGGCGTGACCGGTGTCACCCGGCCCGACAGGCAGACCGGGACCCACGTCGCTTTCTCGGAAGCCCGGAAGGTCACTGCCAGTATTTAACATTTCGCGGAAGCGTTTTGCCTAAAAAAATGAGGCTAAGACTCGATACCGCTTGACTTTTCGGCCCAGTTTTCACATTCTTTGCTTAAATTTTCGGGGGAGAAATGCGCATGGACAGGAAGGCGCTCCGGATTCTGGCGCTCGTCGCAACGGCAGCTTGGGTTCTGGCTGGTGTCGCCGTTGCCCAGCCGTTCGGAGGGATCGACACCCCGACGGACGGGCAGACGGTCTCCGGCGTCGTGCGCGTTTCGGGCTTCGTGCTCGACATGAGCGCGGTGGACAAGATCGAGGTGCTGGTCGACGGCGCGGCGGTCAACACCGCCGAGATGAACCTGCCGCGGCTCGACCTGCTCGAGATCTTTCCGGCATATGCCGGCAGCCCGACGTCCCAGCCCGGATTCCTGACGTCGTTTCTCGCGAGCAACTTCGCCGATGGACAGCACACCGTCGCGGTGCGCGTGACCGAGTCGGACTCGCAGGCGCAGACCATCGTCGCCTCCGTGACCGTCGTCGTGGACAACACGATCAACCAGGCTCCGTTCGGATTCATCGACGTTCCGGGGGCGGCCGATCTGACCGGTGCCAATGGCTCGTTCCAGGTCATCGGATGGGCGCTCGACGACACGGCGGTCAACCACATCGACTTCCTGATCGACGGCCAGATCGTCGCCGGCGCCGTGGGAATGGGGATGCCTTCGACCGGCTTCTACGGCGCGACGCGGCCGGACGTCCAGGCGGCGTTCCCCGACGTGCCCAACTCGCTCTACTCCGGCTTTTACGCGAACATCGACACGACGGCCCTGGTCAACGGCATCCATCTGCTCTCCGTCCGGGCGTGGGACAACCTCGGCGCCTCGAGGGACCTCGGGATCAGGACCATCCAGGTGATCAACGACGGGCAGAACCTCGGCCCCTTCGGCGCGATCGACTTCCCGCTCGACAAGGCCTCGCTCTTCTGCGAGACGATCCCCGCCCTGAGCGGCGGCTTTCCGTCCCCCTGCACGCCCGAGGAATGCGGCATCAACCTGCTGCCGAATGTCGTCAACGGCTGGTCTCTCGACGTCGGCGCTCGCCTGGACACCGGTGGGGTCGCCTACGTCGAGCTCCTGTTCGACGGCGCGATCCTGGCCAACACGCGCACCGACTGTGTCCAGCTCGGGCAGGCGCTCGTGGATTGCTACGGCATCAACCGGCCGGACATCGCCCGCTTCTATTCGGGTTACGTCAACGCCGACAACTCCGGCTACAACTTCACGTTCTACCTGCTGCGCAACGCGGGTGACCCCACCGGCCTGATCGCGATCTACCTGCCGACGTCCAACCCCAACTTCCCGATCCTCGTCGGCTACACCACGGCGGGCGCGCACACGGTCGCCATCCGCGCGGGCGACCTGGACGAGACGGTCACGCAGTTCAGCGCCATGTCCGTCGAGGTCCTGTGCGACCAGATCGACGGCGACCAGCCGGCCTTCGGCTTCATCGACTCGCCGACGAATTACCAGTACATCAGCGGGACGTTCCAGGTGTTCGGCTGGGCTTACGACCTGCAGGGCGTGTCCTCGGTCGAGCTCGACGTGGATGGACAGGTCGTGGGCAACCCGACGTACGGACTCTTCCGGCCCGACGTGCCGATCAGCGATCCGCGCGTCCCCTCGCCCTACGTCGGCCTGTCGTTCATGCTCGACACGACGACGCTTTCCAACTCCGCGCACGACATCGTGGTCTACGTGATCGATCACCTCGGCAACCGGACCGAGATCGGCCGTCGCAAGGCCGTCGTCAACAACAACGTTTCGACGCACTGAGGGAACACGCGGGGGACACCCCGAGAAACCATTGCCCCGCCGCAAGGCGGGGCATTTTGTTTTCGTCCCCTTTTGCGGCCGTGCTGAAGTGGCAGCCTCGTGCCCCTACACGTCGGGGCGCTAGCAGAGCTCGACGACGCCTCGGGGGGTGGCGAGGGTCGCGACGAGGCTCGGGCGGGGGCCCTCCGTGACGGGGAGATCGAGGTCCAGGGCGGCCAGGAGCTTGCGAAGGCGCGGGGGGTCGGGGTGCTCGGCGCGGAGATCGGTCACCGCGGCGCCGGGCGCCGCGGTGGCGGCAGGATGGGGGGAGTCGCCCCAGTCGATGAAGAAGGGAACCAGGCCGTCCTCGAGGACGGTGTGGGGGTCGGTGACGGTCCAAGAGAGCGTCACCCCGTCCGGCCGCAGCCGGCCTGCCCGCCGGACCGGCCCGAGCGTCACCCCGGCCTGCTCGGCCGCGATCACGAGCGCCTCGAGCCCGCCCGCCTTGACTGCCCATCCCGTGAGCCCGGGCGCCCGCAGGCCGTCGATCCCGAACCACCTCGGCCTCGGGGGCGGCGGGGCCTCCAGATCGGGCCCCACGACCTCCAGGTAACTGTCGGGTCCCAAGGCAATCAAGGCATTCCGCGTCCCCTCGTTCGGGTGCCGTCCCCCTGGCGCCGCCTCGATCCCAAGCTTCTGCGCGAGCTCCGCCACCCCCGCCTCGAGATCGGGCACCCCGTAAACGAGATGGTCCAGCCGCGCCTGCATCCCCTGATTAGACCACCGTCGGACCAGACGCTTCGCCCAACTCTAGATTTCTGCCGTCCTGCGGCTGAAGCGGGAGCCCGCAGCGGTCGCGCACCAGCGCGATCCGCGAGGGCGACGTTTACCCGCCCGCCTTGACGGCCATCTCGCGCTTCTTCTTCGGAAGGCTCGCCACGCGCGAAGCCTCGTTGAACTCGGTCAGCGCCTTCTGGATCTGCGGATCGCCGCCCACGAAGACCTTCCGGCCCGCCTCCGGGCCGAACTTGGCGTTGACGACCTCGATCCGGATCGCAAGGTCCACGAGGGAGTGGTTCGGGTCCTCGGCATAAGCCTTCTTGAGGTCCTCGGCCGTCGAGTACTTGGCGGACTTCTCGACGAACTGGAAGAAGTCGTTGCGGATCTCCGGCGTGACGTCGAAGTCGGCCGAGACGTTGGGGTGGCGGGCCAGCCAGTCCACCGCGAAGTTGAAGAAGGCATAGCGGGCCAGAAGCTGCTGGAGCAGCTTCGAGTCCCGGTCGTTCTTGACGATGACGTCGGGGGTGATGCCTCCCTGTGCATACACGACCCGGCCGGCGTCGGTGTAGAAGACCGCGTTCTCGGCGTTCGCGTGCGGCGCCTCGTCGCCCGTCTGGGCTCCGGCGACCGAGTCCGGGTCGCCCGGATTCACGTAGGCGAGCAGGTCCGTGTAGTCCCGCTGGATCCAGCGGCCGGACGGGGTGTAATAGCGAGCCGTCGTGAGCGCGAGTCCGGCCCCGTACGACAGCGTGTAGACGCTCTGGACGAGGCCCTTGCCCCACGTGCGCTGCCCGACGATGAGGCCGCGATCGTGGTCCTGGATGGCGCCGGCGACGATCTCCGAGGCCGAGGCCGAGCCGCGGTTGACGAGCACGACGAGCGGCTGGTCGAAGTGGGCGCCGTCTCCCGGCGCGTAGTACTCCTGGGCGGAGGAGGGCGTGCGGCCCTTCGTGTAGACGACCATGTCGCCCTTGGGGACGAAGACGTCGGTGACGTCCACGGCCTGCTCGAGCACGCCGCCGGGGTTGCCGCGCAGGTCGAAGAGGAGCTTCTTCATGCCCTGCTTGCGCAGTTTCTCGATGGCCTCGTAGAGCTCCTTGCTCGACGTGTGCGTGAAGTCCGAGAGCATGACGTAGCCCACGCCCGGCTCGAGCATGAAGGCGTAGCGCACCGACTTGGTCGGGATCTCGGCCCGCGTGATCGTCATGACGATCGGCTCGGGGAACCCGACGCGCCGGATGCGGACCGTGACCGTCGTCCCCTTTGGTCCCCGGAGCCGGCGGACGACCTCCTCGGTGCTGATGTCGTCCTTGAGCTCCTCGTCGCCGATGTGCGTGATGATGTCGCCCGCCCGGACCCCCATCTTGTAGGCCGGCGTCCCTTCCATCGGCGCGATGACGGTGATCTTGCCCATCCGCTTCTGGATCTGGATGCCCAGGCCGTAAAACGAGCCGTGCTGCTTCTCCTTCATGGCGGAGAACTCGTCGGGCTCGAGGAAAGCCGTGTGGGGGTCCAGCCGGCCCAGCATGCCGTGGATCGAGGCGTAGACGATCTTGTCCGGGGCGATGGGCTCGGGCGCCCACTCCGACAGGGTGGTCAGGATGTCGGCGTACTCGTCGAGGGACGGGGCCTCGCGTTCCGGGCTCGCATGGAGCTTCCCGGCGAAAACGCCTCCAGCCAGCGTGGCGCCGGCGATCAGGGCGAGACCAAAGAGAAATCGAGGCTTCGGTCGGCTCAAGGGCACCCTCCCAGGTCGATGATTCTTGCATGCCGGCTGCCGAAAGTCTCCCCGGACCGCGGGCGCCAGCGTAAAATCGCTCTTCCGGGGGGAGAGAACATGCTGGGTTCCATTGGAATGCCCGAATTGATCCTGATTTTCGTCGTGGCGCTTCTCGTCTTCGGTCCCAAGAAGCTTCCCGAGCTGGGCAAATCGCTCGGCCGGGGGCTGGCCGAGTTCAAGAAGGCGTCCGAGGACCTGAAGAAGACGATCGAGGACGAGATCGAGCAGGGTAAGCACGAGGCGGCGTCGGTCCAACAACAGGTGGCCGAAGTCCGCAAGTCGATCGAGCCGGTCGCCGTGGCCCCGCCGCCGGCCCCCGAGGCCGCGGTGCCGAGGTCCGAGACCGCCCCGCCGACCCGCCCCGCTTGAGCGGCTTCAACCCGCGCGAATTTCTCGAAGGCAAGTCCGGGCACCGGCCCGGCGCCTCCGAGGAGGAGTTGCCGCGCATGGGGTTCTTCGAGCATCTCGAAGAGCTCCGCAAGCGGCTCATCGTCTCGATCGTCGCCGTGTTCGTCAGCTTCCTCGTGGCCTGGGGCTGGGCGCCGGAGATCTTCGAGTTCCTCGCCCGGCCGATCCGAAAGGTCCTGCCGCCCGGCCAGGACCTCGCCTACACGACGCTGACCGAGCCCTTCCTGATGTACTTCCGCGTGGCCCTGCTCGCCGGGACCCTGCTCGCGTCGCCGGTCCTCATCTGGCAGCTGTGGCTCTTCATTTCGCCCGCCCTCTACCGGCGCGAGAAGAAGTGGATCCTGCCGTTCGTGGGCTTCGGCGTGGCCTTCTTCCTGTCGGGCTGCGCCTTCGCGTACTACCAGGCGTTCCCGCTGGTGGTCAATTTTCTCGTCGGGATCGGGAAGCCCTTCCACGCCGTCATCACGATCAACGAATACGTGTCCATGGCGACCAAGCTGATCCTGGGGTTGGGCCTGTGCTTCGAGATGCCGATCCTCGTCTTCTTCCTGGCGCGCCTCGGGATCGTGTCGGAGCGGTGGCTGCTCGCGAAGTTCAAGTATGCCGTTCTCGTCATCTTCATCATCGCCGCCGTGATCACGCCGACCCCCGACATCGCGACGCAGTGCGTCTTCGCGCTGCCGATGATCGGGCTGTACCTGCTCGGGATCGCGGTGGCGTGGATTTTCCGGAAGAAGGACAGCCCGGCGGCGTAGCTACCCGGAGCGGTGGGTGAGCGGGCCCGCCTGGCCGTTGCGCTCGAGGATCAACTCGATGAATTCACGCACGGCCCCGGCGCCCCCCACCGCCTTCAGGACGATCGTGGCGGCGCGGCGGGCGGCGGGCGCGGCGTCCGACGGGCAGGCGGACAGGGCCGCCGCCTCGAACATGGGGATGTCGGGCTCGTCGTCGCCGATCGCCGCGGTTTCGGCGGCCGGTACGCCGAGCCTTCGGCGCACGGCCTCCAGCCGTGTCCGCTTGTCCTTGACGCCCTGGTAGCAGAAGCGCACGCCGAGCTCCCGGGCCCGCCGCGCGGTGGCCGGCGACGTGCGCCCCGAGATCCAGCAGACCGTGATCCCCGCGGCGGCGGCCTTGCGCAGGCCGTGGCCGTCCTTCGTGTTGAAGACCTTGAATTCGTGGCCGCGCCCGTCCAGGGTGATGCGCCCATCCGTGAGGACGCCGTCCACGTCGCAGAACAGGGCCCGGATCCGGCGTTGCGTTCGCTTCGGGGATCTCGCCATCGTCGCTACGGAATGCCCGCGGCGAGCAGGTCGTGCATGTGGAGAGCGCCTTCGAGCCGCCCATCGGCCCCGAGGACGAAGAGCGAGGTGATCCGGTGCGCGCGCATCGTCTCGAGCGCTCCCGACGCGAACTCCTCGGCGGCCACCGTGCGGGGATTGGGCCGGCAGCAGTCCCCGGCGGTCTTGTGCAACTGGGCCGCGTCTTTCTCGAGGAGGCGCCGGAGGTCTCCGTCCGAGATCACGCCCCGCAGCCGTCCGTCCGACTCCACGACGGCCGTCACGCCCATCATCTTGCGCGACATCTCGTGGATGGCCTCCGTCATCGGGGCCGCGGCCTCGACGCGCGGTACCCGGTCGCCGGTGCGCATCAGGTCGCGGACCTTCAGGAAGCGGCGGCCGAGGCTTCCCGACGGGTGGAGCAGGGCGAAGTCCTCGGCGCGGAAACCGCGCGACCCGGACAGCGACATCGCGAGCGCGTCGCCCATGGCCAGCATCGCGGTCGTCGAGGCCGTGGGCGCCAGGTTGAGCGGGCAGGCCTCGCGCGGGATGGCGACGGAGACG
>DATMNJ010000239.1:0-7358 GCA_035569175.1 Thermoanaerobaculia bacterium
TAGGAGCCTTCCTCGAGACCGGTGACGACGAAGGTCCCGTCCCCGGCCGACGTGGCGTCCGGAGCGCCCTCCGCCGGCCCGGCACGAAACGGGCGGCGTCCGCCGCGCTCGTTCGCCTGCGTGACGCGGATCTCGGCGCCCGCGAGCGCCGCGCCCTGGTCGTCCGTGACCCGGCCGCGCGCAGACAGGCCCGACCGCAGCGTGAGCACCACGCCCGCCATTGCCTGGCCCGTCGCGAGCGACAGGGCACGTTCGGCGGGGACGAAGCCCGGCTTCGTCGCCTCGAGCGTCTCGCCGTTGGCCCGGGCAAGCGGCTCGAGGCGAAACGTGCCGTCCGGCCCGGCTGCGGTTTCCCGCGCCGCGCCGGCAGCCCCGGCCCCGCGCCAACCCCGCAGGCCTGTGCCCGCTCGCCCGACGCGCACGGTCGCGCCGGCCACGGGCTTGCCCTTTTCGTCCACGACGCGCCCGGCCACCGAGGCCGCCGGCGTCAGGGCGATCGCGGCGGAGGCCGCCGCTCCCGAGCGCGCGTCGATTCCGGAGAGAGCCGTCGCCAGGTATCCCCGGTGCTCCGCGCGCACGGCGTAGCGCCCGGGCAGCAGCGGCCCCGCGCGAAACCGCCCCGAGGTGTCCGCCGTCGCCCGACGCATCGCAACCGCGCCCGGCGACGCCCCGTGCTCGAAGACCGAGACGCGCGCGCCGGCGACGGGCTTGCGCGAGGCCGCGTCCGTCACCGTTCCCGCGATGGAAGCCGCCGGAGCGAGCCGCAGGTCGACGGCGACTTCGGCGCCGCTGCGCACGACGAGCCCGCCCCGCTGCGTCGCCTGGTCCACGCCGAGCGTCGCCTCGACGTCGCGCGTTCCCGCCGCGACGCCGGCGAGCCGGTAGCGACCGGACGCGGCGGTACGCACCGCGACTCCCGAGGAGGAGACGATGGCGGCCGCCGCGGGGCGTCCCGCCGCGTCGGTCACCGTGCCCGCGAGCGCGCCACCTGGCTCGAGCACGATCCGTTGCGCTGCGCCTCCGGCCGAAACGGCGTGCAGGAACGGCGCGAAGCCCGCGGCGCGGACCTCGAGCCGGCGCGGGCCGGAGGGCGACGCCGCGATCGTGAAGGTCCCGTCCGCGCCGGCGGTCGCCTCGGCGAAGAACACAACGTCGAACGCCGCGGGCCGCTCGGACCGCACCACGACCCGGGCGCCCGCGACGCCCACGGCGCCCTGCGCCACGACGCGTCCGGCAAGCGCCGACGGCTCGGGCAACTCGAGGTCCGCCAGCTCGAGCGAGGCGTCGGGCAGGAAGGGGCCCGCCAGCAGCACCCCGGGAAGGCCCGAGGGCTCGATCCGAAGGCCGACCGGCGGACCGGACGGAAGGACCGAGGCGTCGAAGCGGCCGTCGCTGCCGGTTCGGACTTGACCGAGAACCGCCTCCGCCGCGCCGCTGGTGGCATCGACCTCGAGCTCGGCTTCGTCCCGGTACGCCGTCCAGGAGACCCGCGCTCCGGCCACCGGGTTTCCACCCGCGTCCAGGAGGCGGCCGGAGATGGTCCCGGCGGCCAGCGGCGCGGTCACGCAAAAAAGGGCAGCCGCCAGAACGCGGCGCCTCAGGAGGACGGCATCCATAGGACTTCAACCTGAGAAACGCGCCGCGGGCGCGGGGCATTACAGCCGCGCCGCGGCGAGGCCATTAAGGGACGCTAAAAGGGCGTCCCGGCGCCCGCCCCGCCATTAGGCTCGCGGGGTGAAAGAGGCCAAGGAGGACCATCCCATGCAAGACCCGAAACCCGTCCGACTCACGTCCCTCGCCGCTGCCTGCACCGGATTCCTGGCGTTCCTGCTCTTGCTGCAAGGGACGGCGCTCGCAGCGACCCGCGTCGTCCAGATCGGCACGAACGGCCAGCACGTCTTCGTCGACTCCGTGAGCGGCAACAGCACGACGACGATCAACGTCGGAGACACCGTGATGTGGAACTGGGCCGACATCTTTCACTCGACGACCTCGGGGGGCTGCCCGAACGGCGTCTGCACCCCCGACGGCACGTGGGACTCGGGCGTGCGCCAGTCGTTGCCGTCCACGTTCTCGTTCACCTTCACGACGGCCGGGACCTTTCCCTATCACTGCGCCGTGCACCTGAGCCTGATGCAGGGCACGGTCATCGTCCAGCAGGCGGGGACGGCGCCCATCGCGAGCTTCACGTTCTCCCCCTCGGGCCCGGTCATGGGCTCGGTGGTGTCCTTCACCGACACGTCGACCCAGACGCCGACCTCGTGGAGCTGGAATTTCGGCGACCCGGCCTCGGGCACCAACAACACCTCCGCCGTGCAGAATCCGACGCACACGTTCCAGTCGGCGGGCACCTTCACGGTGACGCTCCAGGCGACCAACGCCAGCGGCTCGAACACGGCGACCATGCCGGTCGTCGTGTCGGCGGGGGGCGCGGTCCCGTGCGTCGTCGATTCCGAGACGTTGTGCTTGAACGGCGGGCGCTTCGCCGTGACGACCGAGTGGACGAAGCCGGACGGGACCTCGGGCCACGGGACGGGCGTGCCGCTGACCAGCGACTCGGGATACTTCTGGTTCTTCGACCCCACGAACATCGAGGTCGTCACGAAAGTTCTCAACGGCTGCGCCATCAACAACGCGTACTGGGTCTTCGCGGCGGGCCTGACGAACGTGCAGGTGGACCTCCGGGTCGTCGACACGTCGACCGGCATCGTCTACACGAACGAGAATCCGCAAGGCACGGCGTTCGCGCCGATCCAGAACACGGGCGCGTTCCCGTCGTCCTGCCCGTAGCGCGGTCAGTCCCGGACCAATGGCGATTCAGGTCAAGGAGGAATTCATGAGACACGCAGCGCAGTCGGCCATCGCGAAGTCCGCGGTCCTCGCGGCGCTGGTGGTTTTTTTCGGCCTCGAGGGCGCGGCCCTGGCGACGACCTGGACGGTCCACGTGGGCCACGGCGGAACCCACTATGTCGACGACGTGAGCGGAACCAACATCTCGACGATCCACGTCGGAGACACGATCACCTGGGTCTGGGAAGGGACGATGCACCACAGCGTGACGTCGGGAACCTGCGACCACGCCGGAGGCGGCGGGGGGTACGGCGGCTACGGCGGTGGCACCATGTGCGAGGACGGCCACGTGTGGACGAGCACGGGGCTGCAATCGGCGGGCTTTACGTTCTCCCAGACGTTTTCGACGGTCGGCACCATCAGCTACTTCTGCATGATGCACTTGAACGCCATGACCGGGAAGATCGTGGTGGAGCCGGCCGCCGTCGTCACGGGCCCGTGCGTGGCCGATGTGCACACGTTATGCCTCAGCTCCGGCCGGTTCTCGGTGACGGCCCACTGGACGAAGCCGGACGGGTCCCAAGGCGACGGCACCGGCGTGTCGCTGACCGACGACTCGGGCTACTTCTGGTTCTTCGACCCGACGAACATCGAGACCATCTCGAAGGTCCTGAACGGCTGCGCGATCGACAACAGCTATTGGGTGTTCGCGGCGGGACTGACGAACGTCGCCGTACACCTGACCGTGACCGACACGTCGAACGGCGCCGTGTACGTGCGGGACAACGCCCAGGGTGCCGCGTTCTCGCCCATTCAGGACACCGCGGCGTTTCCGTCTTCCTGCCCATAGGGCCACGGGCGCCTCGCCGAGACCGCCTCCGGCCCGCCCAACCGGGAGCCGGAGGCGGTTCGGGTCGCGGGAGGTCTGCGTTTCGGGCATAATTCGGGGTCAGACTTCAACCGATGGCATCCGACTCTACGGCCCCCTTCGGTCCCGCCTCACGGGCCGGGTCCCCGGAAGGGATTCTGAGGATCCTCGTCATCGACGAGAACCCTCGCGACCGCGACTCGATCGTCGAGTCCTTGCGCAACGGCCTGCCCGGCTGCGAACCCTCCCTGCTCCTCGACCCTAGCGGGCTCGCCGAGGTTCTCGAGCGCGGCGCGTTCGACGTCGTCCTCGCAGACCACCGGCCGGGCTGGATCGATGCCTTCCTGGTCCTCGGGACGGTTCGGGAGCGCCATCCCGACGTCCCCGTTCTCCTCTGCACCGGCACCGGGAGCGAGGAGCTGGCCGTCGCCGCCATGAAGGCGGGCTTCGCCGACTACGTCCTGAAGCACCCCCATCATTTCCCGCGGCTGACCTCCGCCATCCGCTCGGCCCTCGAGGAGGCCTCGCGCCGGCGCGCCGCCCGCGAGGCGGAGACCCGCTACCAGACGCTCTTCGAGGGCGTGCCGGTCGGGCTCTATCGCGCAACGCTCGCCGGCCAGATCCTCGACGCGAACCCGGCCCTGCTGCGGCTGCTCGGGTTTCCGTCGCGGGAGAGCCTGATGGCCGTCAACCTGCGCGACGTCTACGCCGAGCCCCGCGCGCGCCGCGGGTTCCTCGAGCGGCTCGAGAAGGAAGGCGAGGCCCACGACCTCGAGCTGCAGTGGCGGCGGTACGGAGGCCAGATCATCACCGTGCGCAAGAGCGCCCGGCCGGTGCGCGACACCCACGGCAGGCTGCTCCACTACGAAGGCGTCGTCGAGGACATCACCGAGCGCCGGCGCGCCCGCGAGGAGCTTCAGGAGTCCAATCAGTTCCGCGAAGAGATCATCTCGGGAGCCGGCGAGGGCATCGTCGTCTACGACCGGGACCTGCGCCGCATCGTGTGGAACCGGTACATGGAGGAGCTGACGGGGATCTCCGCCGACCGCGCCCTGTCGGGGCGCGTCTTCGACGCCTCGCCCGGGCTCCAGGAGCTCGGCGAGGACCTCCTGCGCCGTGCCCTCGCGGGCGAGACCGTCTCCTCGGGCGACCTCTTCGTCTCGGTCCCGGAGACGGGCCGTTCGGGGTGGATCGTCGGCACCTACGGCCCGCACCGCAATGCCGCCGGCGACATCGTCGGGGTCATCGGCATCATTCGCAGCGTCACCGCGCGCCGGCGCAGCGAGCAGGCTTTGCGCGAGAGTGAAGAACGCTTCCGGGTCATGGCCGACGTGGCCCCCGTGATGATCTGGATGGACGACGCCGAGGGGATGTCCACCTACTTCAACAAGCCGTGGCTCGACTTCACCGGGCGCTCGCTCGAGCAGGAGCTGGGCCGCGGATCCCGCGACGGGATCCACCCCGACGACCTCGTGCCGCGGTTCGTGGCGGTGTACGACGCGGCCTTCACCGCCCGCCGCCCGTTCCAGACCGAGTACCGGCTGCGGCGGGCCGACGGCGAGTACCGCTGGATCCTCGAGACCGCCACGCTTCGGACGACGCCCTCGGGCGAATTCGCGGGCTTCATCGGCTCGGCCATCGACATCACGGAACGCCGCCAGGTCGAGCAGGCGCTGCGCAAGGAGAGGTCGTTCCTGCGCCAGGTCATCGACATCAACCCGAATTTCGTGTTCGCCAAGGACCGGGAGGGCCGCTTCACGCTGGTGAACAAGGCGGTCGCCGACGCCTACGGCACCACGGTCGAGGGCCTGATCGGAAAGACCGACGCCGACTTCAATCCGAACTCGGACGAGGTCGAGGCCTTCCGCCGCGCGGACCTCGCGGTGATGGACACGCTTCGGGAAATGGCCATCCCCGAGGAGAAGATCACCGACGCGACGGGCGGCGTGCACTGGCTCCAGACCGTCAAGCGCCCCGTCGTCGGCGAGGACGGCGTCGCCCACCAGGTCCTCGGTGTCTCGACGGACCTCACCGACCGTCGCCTCGCCGAGGAGGCGCTCAAGGAGAGCGAGGCGCGCTACCGCATCCAGGTCGAGAACGCGCCCGAGGCGATCGTCATCTTCGACGTGGACGCGGGCCGCTTCGTCGAGGCCAACGACAACGCCCTGCGCCTGTGGGGCCTGACCCGCGAGGCGTTCCTCCTGACCGATCCCGTCGCGCTCTCTCCAACCCTGCAGCCCGACGGGCGGCCGTCGGCCCCCGCGATCGCGGCCAACATCGGCCTCACGCTTCAAGGCGAGGCGCCGGTCTTCGAGTGGCTGCACCGCGACGCCCGGGGGCGCGACTTCCCGTGCGAAGTGCGCCTCGTGCGCCTGCCCTCCGCCACGCGGCGGCTGGTCCGCGGGAGCGTGACCGACATCTCGCAGCGCCAGCGGGCCGAAAGGCTCCAGTCGGCCCTCTACCGCATTGCCGCCACGACGAGCGCAACCGAGGATCTCAACGAGTTCTACGCCGCGATCCACGGCATCGTCGGCGAGCTCATGTACGCCGAGAACTTTTACGTCGCCCTCTACGACCCGCGTTCGGACACGATTTCGTTTCCGTACTGCGTGGACGAGGTGGACCCGACACCGGGACCGATGCGCCCCGGCAACGGCCTGACCGCCTGGGTCTTGCGCACCGGGCAGCCCCTCCTCACCCTCGACCAGGACTTCCACGAGATGGTCCGCCGGGGCGAGGTCGAGCTGATCGGCTCGGACTCGGAGGCCTGGCTCGGCGTTCCACTCCAGCGCGGCGACAAGACCTTCGGCGTCCTCGTCGTCCAGAGCTACGACCCGCGGATCCGCTTCGACGCTGCCGACAAGGACCTGCTCAATTTCGTCTCCCAGCACATCGCCGTCGCCGTCGAGCGCCGTCGCGCGCAGGAGGCGATCCGGGAGTCGGAGGAGCGCTACCGGCTCCTCTTCGAGCGCAACCTCGCGGGGGTCTACCGCATGACGCTCGTCGGCCGCATCCTCGAGTGCAACGACGCGCTGGCCCGCATCTTCGGCTACGCCTCGCGCGAGGAGCTCATCGACCGCGACATGGCGGCCCTGTATCCGGATGCGCGCCAGCGGCGGGGCTTCTTCGACGCCCTCCTGCGCGAGCGCAACCTCGCCAACTTCGAGATGCGCGGCGAGCGCAAGGACGGCGGCGCGGCCTGGACCTTCCAAAACGCCGCGCTGCTCGCCGACGAACAGGCCGGCGACGTCATCGTCGAGGGCACGGTCGTCGACGTGACCGAGCGCCGCCAGCTCGAGGACCAGCTGCGACAGTCCCAGAAGATGGAGGGCATCGGGCAGCTGGCCGGCGGCATCGCCCACGACTTCAACAACCTGCTCACGACCGTCCTCGGCTACAGCGACATGGCCCTCGCCCAGCTTTCGCCCCACGACCCCATCGGCGAGGACATCGCGGAGATCCGGAAGGCCGGCGAACGCGCCTCGAACCTGACGCGGCAGTTGCTCGCGTTCAGCCGCAAGCAGGTCTTCGAGCCGCGCGTGATCGACCTGAACGCACTGCTGGCCGACTCGAGCCGGATGCTCGCCCGCCTGATCGGCGAGCACATCCGGTTCGACACGCGGCTCGAGCCGGCGCTCGCGACCGTCCGCGCCGACCCGGGCCAGGTCGAGCAGGTGATCGTGAACCTCGTGGTCAACGC
>DATMNJ010000240.1:0-3400 GCA_035569175.1 Thermoanaerobaculia bacterium
CGGTACTCGGCGACTGCCGCGTGGGGAATCGGTGCATCCTCCAGCCGGGGGCCGTCGTCGGGTCCGACGGCTTCGGCTACGTGTGGGACGGCCGGGGACATCGCAAGATCCCGCAGGTCGGGATCGTGCGCGTGGAAGACGACGTGGAGATCGGCGCCAACGCGGCGATCGACCGCGCGACGCTCGGAGAGACTGTGATCGGCCGGGGCACGAAGATCGACAATCTCGTCCAGATCGGCCACAACGTCACGGTGGGGGAGCACTCGATCCTGTGCGGCCAGGCGGGCGTCGGAGGGTCCTCACAGCTGGGGCAGGGCGTGACCCTCGCGGGCCAGGTCGGCATTTCGGACCACGTGACGGTCGGCGATCGCGCCATACTGACGGGACAGGCCGGGATCGCCCGGCAGGGACGCGTGAAGGCGGGGGCCGTCGTGTCGGGGATGCCGGCGCTTCCGCACCGGGAGTTTCTGAAGAGGGCCGCCCTGGTCGGAAGGCTCGAGGCGGCTCTCGAGCGCCTTGCGGCGCTGGAAGCCGCGATGGCCGGGATGAAGAAGAAGAGGGGGTGACCGTGGAGCTCGGGATCGCCGATATTCTGAAGACCCTTCCGCACCGTTACCCGTTCCTGCTCGTGGACCGGATCCTCGAGCTCGAACCGGGGCAGCGCGTCGTGGGCATCAAGAACGTCACGTTCAACGAAGAGTTCTTCCAGGGGCACTTTCCGGGAAACCCGGTGATGCCGGGCGTGCTGGTCCTCGAAGCCATGGCGCAGGTGGCCGGGGTGGCGCTGCTCGGCGTCACGCCGGACAAGGAGAAGAAGCTGCTGTACCTCTCGGGAGTGGACCGCTGCCGCTTCCGCCGGCCGGTCGTTCCGGGAGACCAGCTGAGGATCGAGGCGTCGATCGTGTCGCTCAAGATGCGCGTCTGCAAGTGCCGGGCGACCGCGACGGTCGACGGCAAGCTGTGCGCCGAGGCGGACCTGCTCTCCGTGCTCGTGGAGCGTCCATGAGCAGCGTGACGATCCATCCCTCGGCCGTGGTGGCGGCGGGCGCAGAGCTCGGGGAGGGCATCACGATCGGGCCCTATGCCGTCATCGGCGACGGCGTCGTGCTCGGCGATCGGACGACCGTGGGCAACCACGCGACGCTCGAGGGCCCGGCCGTGTTCGGCGAAGACAACCGCATTTTTCCCCACGCAGCCCTGGGCTTCGAGCCCCAGGACCTGAAGTACCGCGGGGAGCCGACCCGCCTCGTCGTGGGCGCGCGCAACGTCTTCCGCGAGTTTTCGACCGTGCAGCGGGGCACCGCGACCGGCGGCGGTGAGACGGTCGTCGGCGACGACAACTACTTCATGAACTACACGCACGTCGGCCACGACAACCGGATCGGCTCGAAGGTCGTGATGGCCAACTGCGCCGTCCTCGCCGGCCACGTCCAGGTGGGGAGCAACGCCAAGATTGGCGCATTCAACGCCGTCCATCAGTTCTGCCGCGTCGGCGTCTTCGCGTTCCTCGGGGCGTACACCGGCTGCCGCATGGACGTCCTTCCGTTCTGCCGCACCGACGGCCAGGAAAATCCCAAGACGTACGGGATCAACACGATCGGCCTGAAGCGCGCCGGGTTTTCGGACGAGCGCGTGGAGGCGCTGCAGAAGGCCTACCGCCTGCTCGTCAAGTCGAAGCTGAACACGAGCCAGGCTCTCGAACGCATCGCCGCCGAGCTGTCGGGCCAGCCCGACGTCGAGGAGCTCGTCGAGTTCATCCGAACGAGCGAGCGGGGCTTCATCAAGTGAGCCTCCCGGCTCGATGAGCGGGGCCGGACCGGTCCGCCTCGCGGTGGTCGGCGTCGGCCACCTCGGGCGTAAGCACGTCCGCGTGGCGGCCGGCATCCCGGGGATCGCGCTCGTCGGGGTCCATGACCGGCTCGACGAGCGGGCCGAGGAAGTTTCCCGGGAGGAAGGCCTGCCCGTGCTCGCCAACCCCGACGAGGTGGTCGCCCGGGCCGAGGCCGTCGTGGTGGCCACGCCGACGATCAGCCACGCCGGCCTCGCGGGGTTCTTCCTCGAGCGGGGCCTCGACGTGCTGGTCGAGAAACCCATGACCGCGTCGCTCGCCGAGGCCGACGCCCTCGTGGCCCTCGCCCGGGCCCGGGGCCGAGTCCTGGAGGTCGGGCACGTCGAGCGCTACAACCCGGCCGTGGGCGCCGTCCTCGATCGCGTGACCGGCCCGCTGTTCATCGAGGGCCATCGCCTCGGCGCGCCGACCGAGCGCAGCCTCGACATCGACGTCGTTCTCGACCTGATGATCCACGACCTGCAGATCGTGAGCGCGCTCGTGCGCCGGCCGGTGCGCGAGGTCCGCGCGGCCGGGATGCCCGTCCTGACCAACCGGGTCGACATCGCCAACGCCCGGATCGAGTTCGAGGGCGGCTGCGTGGCGAACCTGACCGCCTCCCGCGTCTCGACCGAGCCGATGCGCAAGCTCCGTATCTTCGCCCCGCCGATCTACTGCTCGATCGACATGAAGGCCCGGTCGGTCGCCGCGCACCGCCTCGTGCGCGACGGCGCTCGGGCCGGCGTGATCCCCGAGGCGATCCCGGTCGAGGCCGGCGACCCGCTCGGTCGCGAGCTCGCCGACTTCGCCGCCGCGGTCCGGGAGCGCCGCGATCCTCTGGTGTCGGGAGAGGTCGGGCGCGACGCACTGGCCCTGGCCGAGCGCGTCGCGGAGGCAATCGAGAGCCACCGGCGCAGCGCGGGGGCCGACCTGTGAGCGCCGGACGCGTGGGCCTCGTCGGAGGCAGCGGCGTCTACGACCTGGCCGCGATCGCCGGACTCGAAGAACGAAGGCTCGAGACGCCGTTCGGCGCCCCGTCGGATGCCTACTTCATCGGAACGCTGGAGGGCGTCGCGGTGGCGTTCCTGTCCCGCCACGCGCGTGGCCACCGCCTGTCCCCGACCGAGATCAACTACCGCGCCAACATTTGCGGCTTCAAGATGCTGGGCTGCGACGCACTGCTGTCGGCGTCGGCATGCGGAAGCCTGCGGGAGCAGTACGCGCCCCGCCACGCCGTGATCCCGGAGCAGTTCATCGACCGGACGCGTCACCGGCGGGACACGTTCTTCGGAGACGGTGTGGTGGCGCACGCCGGTTTCGCGGACCCCGTCTGCGCCGCGCTCTCGCAAAACCTCGAGGACGGCGGGCGGGCGGCCGGACTGACGGTCCACCGCGGCGCAACCTACGTTTGCATGGAGGGTCCGCAGTTCTCGACGCGCGCCGAATCGCACCTCTACCGCGGCTGGGGCGCGGGCGTCATCGGGATGACGAACGTCACGGAGGCCCGCCTGGCGCGGGAGGCCGAGCTCTGCTATGCGAGCCTTGCGCTCGTGACGGACTACGACTGCTGGC
>DATMNJ010000241.1:0-5893 GCA_035569175.1 Thermoanaerobaculia bacterium
CTCGAGCGCCTTCATCTTTTCCGCCGCCGTGCCCCTGCCGCCGGCGATGATCGCCCCTGCGTGGCCCATGCGGCGCCCCGGCGGAGCGGTCTGGCCGGCAATGAACGAGACGACGGGTTTCCGAAAATTGCCTGCGACCCAGCAGGCCGCCTCTTCTTCCGCCATGCCGCCGATCTCGCCGATCAGGACGACCGCCTCGGTCCCCGGATCGTCCTTGAAGGCCTTCAGGCAGTCGATGAAGTTCGTTCCGTTGACCGGGTCGCCGCCGATCCCGATGACCGTGGACTGTCCGAGCCCGAGCCGCGTGAGTTGGTCCACGGCCTCGTACGTCAGCGTGCCCGAGCGCGAGATGACGCCGACCGTGCCCGGACGGTGGATACGGCCGGGCATGATGCCGATCTTGCACTCTCCCGGCGTGATGATGCCGGGGCAGTTGGGGCCGATGAGCCGGACGCCCTTTCCCGCCGCGGCCTGCCGGTCGAGAACGGTGCGGGCGCGCAGCATGTCGTTGGTCGGGATGCCCTCGGTGATGCAGGCGATGACGGCAACCCCCGCGCTTGCCGCCTCCACGATCGCGTCCGCGGCGAAGGGCGGCGGGACGAAGATCATCGAGGCGTCGGCGCCGGTGGCGCTCACCGCGTCGGCCACGGTGTTGAAGACCGGGATGCCCTCGTGCGTCGTCCCCCCCTTGCCCGGGGTGACGCCGGCGACGACCTGCGTGCCGTAGTCGCGGCAGGCGAGGGCGTGGAAAGTGCCCTCCCGGCCGGTCAGCCCCTGGACGAGGAGCCGCGTCGCCTTGCCGACCCAGATGCTCATCGCACCGCCTCCACGACCTTCCGCGCCGCGTCGGCCAGGCCATCGGCCGGCGTGATCTTCAGGCCCGACTCGCGCAGGATCGCCTTGCCCTCGTCCACGTTGGTGCCCTCGAGGCGCACCACGACCGGGATCGAGAGTCCCATCTCGCGCACCGCGGCCACGACGCCCTTGGCGATGATGTCGCACCGCATGATGCCGCCGAAGATGTTGATGAGAACGGCGCGGACGTTCTTGTCCGACAGGATGATGCGGAAGGCGTTCTTGACCTGCTCCTCGTTGGCGCCGCCGCCGACGTCGAGGAAGTTGGCGGGCTCGCCGCCGGCGAGCTTGACGAGATCCATCGTGCCCATGGCGAGGCCGGCCCCGTTGACCATGCAGCCGACGTTGCCGTCGAGCTTGATGTAGTTCAGGCCGAACCGTGAGGCCTCGACCTCGAGCGGGTCTTCCTCAGCGAGGTCCCGCATCTCCTTGATGTCGGTGTGGCGGAAGAGGGCGTTGTCGTCGAAGGTCATCTTGGCGTCGAGAGCCAGGACGTCGCCCTGCTTCGTCACGAGCAGCGGGTTGATCTCGGCCAGGCTGGCGTCGGTCTCCATGTAGCAGCGAAACAGCGCCTGCAGGAACGCGACCCCCTTCTTGAAGCTGTCGCCCGACAGGCCGAGCGCGAACGCGAGCTTGCGGGCCTGGAACGGGAACATGCCGGTCGACGGATCGACCGCCTCGCGGACGATCGCCGTCGGATCCTTTTCGGCGACCTCCTCGATCTCCATCCCGCCCGACCGCGACGCCATGACCACCGGCAGGCCGCGCGAGCGGTCGAGCGTGATGCTGACGTACAGCTCGCGGGCGATGTCGAGCGCTTCCTCGACGAGGACCTTGTGGACCACGCGTCCCGCGGGGCCGGTCTGGACCGTGACGAGCGTCATGCCGAGGATCCTCTTGGCGAGGTCGTGGGCCTCCTCGGGATCCTTCGCGAGCTTGACGCCGCCGCCCTTGCCACGGCCGCCCGCATGGATCTGAGCCTTCACGACCGCGCGCCCCCCCAGGCGCCTGGCGATCTCGCGCGCCTCGGCCGGGTTGTCGGTCACCTCGCCGCGGGGCACGGCGACCCCGAAGCGGGCGAGAAGGGCTTTGGCCTGATATTCGTGGACTTTCATGGACCTCGGCTCGCGAAAGAGCGGGGGATTATAACCGGACGGCGGACGCAGGCCGCGTCGGGCCGGAGGCGCTACAGACGGAAGGCGGCGAGGGAGCGCAGGCCGATCGCCGAAAGCACGACGAAGAGGGCGGAGGCGAGGATCCCGACGACGACGCGCGCGGCGCGGTTCCGGGCGAGGCCCCAATCGCCGGCGAACGACCACAGGCCCGCGGACAGATGCGCGGTCGCCGCCAGGAGACCCACGACGTAGGCGGTTCGGATCCAGGGGCTCGCGTACAGCGCCTGCATCACGCGAAAGAGGTCGAGGCTCTCGTGGTCCCGGACCTGGACGAGCCGCGTGGTCCAGAGGTGAAACAGGAGGAAGGCGAAAAGGAGAACCCCGGTCGCGCGCTGGAAGAGGGACAAGCCGCGCCGCCCCGGCCCGGCGCCCGCCCCGCCCGGGGGCTCCAGGGCCATGACGAAGAGTCCGTAGAGACCGTGGTACGCCAGGGGCAGGAGGATCAGGACGACCTCGAGGACGATCGCCAGCGGCATGTGCTGCAGGCGGCGCGTCACCGCGTCGTACGCATCCGGCCCGCGGAGCGCCGCGGAGTTGGCGTAGAGGTGGAAGGCGAGAAACGCGCCGACGGGAACGAGGCCGGAGATGGCGTGGAGCCGGCGCGGCAGGCTCCGGGACCGAGCCTCCATCTGCCGGCTAGACCTTGAGGATGCGGAAGAGCTCGCGCACCGCCTCGGCCGACTTCGCCAGGGCGGCGCTCTCGTCGGTCGTGAGCGCGATCTCGATGATCTGCTCCATGCCGCCCGCGCCGAGCTTGACCGGCACGCCGAGATACACGTCGCGCATCCCGTACTCGCCCTGGAGATACGCCGCGCACGGCAGGATCTTCTTCTTGTCGCGCAGGACGGCGTCGACCATCTCGACCACCGCGGACGCAGGGGCGTACCAGGCCGACGTCTTCAGGAGGTTCACGATCTCGGCGCCCCCGTCGCGCGTGCGCTGCACGATGGCGTCGATCTTGTCCTGAGGCAGCAGCTCCGGGATCGGGATGCCGGCGACGGTCGAAAAGCGCGGCAGGGGCACCATCGTGTCCCCGTGCCCGCCGAGGACGAAGGCGTGCGTGTTCTCGACGGAGACTCCCAGCGCCTCGGCGATGAACCACCGCATGCGCGCCGAATCGAGGACCCCCGCCATGCCGATGACGCGCTCGCGCGGGAGCTTCGAGACCCGCCGCGCCACCTCGCACATCGCGTCGAGGGGGTTGGAGACGACGACGAGGATCGCGTCCGGCGAGCCGGGGAGGACCTTGCGCACGACATCGGCGACGATCCCCTCGTTGGTCGCGACCAGGTCGTCGCGGCTCATGCCCGGCTTTCGGGGCACGCCCGCGGTGATCACGACGACGTCGGACCCCTTCGCGACGTCGTAGTCGTTCGAGCCGGCCATCCTCGCGTCGAACTTCTCGACGGGAGCCGACTCCAGGATGTCGAGCGCCTTGCCCTGGGGCACGCCCGGAACGATGTCGATCAGGGCGACGTTCGCGATCTCCTTTTCGACGATGCGCTGCGCGGCGGTCGCTCCGACGTTTCCGGCTCCGACGACGGTCACTTTCTGTTTCATGCGGCGCGAATTCTACATGGAGCGGCCGGCCTCCTGCCGCCTGCCCGTCCCGCCTGGCTTACAATCTTCCCGTGACGTCCGAGCGGCCCGACTACAAGTCCAACCCCCTGTGGACCGAGGCGATGGCGCTGACGCGCGCGGCATACGCCGTTGCGGAGGAGCTCGCCGAGCGCGATCCCGAAGCGGCGCGCCTCCTGCGAAAGGCGGCCGTGTCCGTCCCGGCGCGCCTGGCCGGGGCCCTTTCCGCCGACGAGGTGTTCGCGCGGTCTTCCGACGCCTCGCAAGCGCGCGCGGCCCTCGAGGAGGTCGCGGCCCGGGCCGAGCGGCTGCCGACACGGGGCGGAAGCTCCCGAGAGCTCGTGCGGCAGGCCCGCGAGCTCGAGCGCTCGGTCGGCCTCGCCCTCGGACCCACGGGACGCTTCGTCTGCTGATGGACGACGAGCCGAGGACCCGCCGACGGCTGCTCGCCGCGGTGGTGCTCGTCCCGGTCCTCCTCGCGGCGGCCCTCTGGCTGCCGCAGTGGTGGGAGCATCGCGAGCTCCAGGCGGCGCGGGACATCGCCGGAGTCGGGTCGAAGCTTTCGGCCGGGAGCATGACCGACGCGCGCAAGAAGATCGACCCGGGCCAGACCGGCGAAAAGATCACGGCGGCCATCGGCAAACCGGGCTTCGCGGTGGGGACGGAGGGCAAGGACGCGCGGCGGGAGATCTGGACGTACTACTTCACCGACGGCACGCTGACGATCAACCTGACCGACGGCGCGGCCGTGCGGATTTCGACTATCTACGGGCCCCCGCGGATCCCGAAAAAGGGCGGCGGCTATTAGCGAGCGCGGCGAAGACCTCGACCGGCGCGAGCCGTCCATCCGCGTCATCATGATGCCGAAGGACACCAACGCGCACGGCACGATCTTCGGCGGCGTGATCCTGTCCTACATCGACCAGGCGGGGGCCGTCGAGGCCAAGCGCCATGGCGCGGAATTCCTGGTCACCGTCGCGATGCGCGAGGCCGTCTTTCACGAGCCCGTGTACGTCGGAGACCTGGTCTCCTTCTACACACGCCTCGTGCGGATCGGACGGACCTCGATCACGGTCGCGGTCGAGGTCTTCTCGCAGCCGGGCGAGGGCGTGGGGAACCGCGTGAAGGTGACGGAGGCCGAGGTGACGTACGTGAACCTCGACAAGAACCGTCGCCCCGCCCCCATCGGGAAATAGCCTCGGCCAAAATACGAAGGTCCCGATTTCTCGGGACCTTCTTCTGACCAGCCGAGCAAGAGCCCGGCAATGGGAGCGGCCGACTCCCTGATCCTACTCCTGTCTCGGCCGCAGGGGGATCACCATTCCGACTGGTCGTCGGCGTCGCCGGGCAAGTCCGGCTCACCCACTTCGGCTTCCAGCTCGTCGAGCTCGGGGGCGTCCGTGTCGATCTCGGCGGCCGAGAGCTCCTCTTCCTTCCAGCCCTCTCGTCCGTAGGTCTCCCCCGCCGTCGATGCCGCAGCGGCCATGGGCGCCGACGAGGCCGCCGGCGGCACGGGCTTGCGGGCGGGCGCCGGACGCGAGCGCGGGGCCGATTTCGGAGCCCGCACGGGCCGGGCGCCCTTCGCGGCGGGTTTCTTTGGGGCTTTTCCTGCCTTCTTCTTTGGCGGGGCGGTTTTCTTCGACGTTTTCTTCGGAGCCTTCTTCGGAGCCTTCGGGGCCGTCTTGCGGGCGGCTTTCCTGGCGGCCTTCTTTGCCGCCCTTTGCGCCTTCTTCGCCTTCTTCGCCGCCTTTTTCGCGGCCTTCTTCTCCGCTTTTTTCTTCTTCTTGACCACGATTCCGTCCCTCCTCAAGGCCGGCGAGCGCCGGGATCCGGGATCATACAATCGGGGTGTTGGCGATCGGCAAAGCCCCTCGGGTCGCAATCACGCCGAGGGCCGGAGGCGTGACGGTGGACATCCCGGCCCTTGCCGGAGACCGGGGCTGGCGCCTTCGCATCGCGGCCCTGGCCACCGCGGTGGCGGGAGCGGCCCTCGTCGGCTCGCTCCGGCTCGGCCACGCCTGGGAGGCGGCACTTCGGCGCAGCGACTTCGCCGACCTGCCTCTCGCGGTCCTGATCTTCCTGTCCCTGGCCGTCCTCGTATCGGCACCCCTGTCCCTGGTCGGCCTCGCGGCCATCGCCTTCGCCGAGGAGGCCATCGACGTCGGGCCCGACGAGATCACGATCCGGACGACCGTCTTCGAAAGGACGCGGACCATACGGATCGCCGCCCGCGAGCTCGACTGCTGGCGCGAGACGATCTGGCCGCTGCCGCCGTGGTGGACGTG
>DATMNJ010000242.1:0-5448 GCA_035569175.1 Thermoanaerobaculia bacterium
TTGAAGTTGCCGCAGTCGTTGTTGAGCCCGAGCGCGAAGCATTGCGCGGCCGGCAGGGGCTTCTTGAAGTTCCACTGCCGCGCCATGTCGAAGTGCAGCGGAAGGCCGAAGAAGTTGAGGGAGATGCCGAACCCGTAGTCCGAGAGGCCGCCGTTGGAGCCGTTGCAGCCGGGAACGCCGCCGCCGCCGCAGAGGGTGTAGTCGGACCAGAGTTGCCAGGGCTCGCCCTTCAGCGCGGCCCCGCCGACGTCCACGAAGGCCTTTCCCCGGATTCCCTGGATTCCGAGAATGGGGGTCGCCAGGAAATCGATGAGCGGGAATCGCAGCTCGAGGTTCAGGAACGCCGCCTCGTTTCCGGAGATGCCGTAGACCGGCAGTGCGCGCAACGTGTCGAGGCCGCCGAAGGACAGCACGTCCGGCAGGTTGCCGGTCGAGCGGAACCCGTAGAGGCGCGCCGCCAGTAGCGAGCGCTCGGTGAGCTTGAAGTAGTGCCTCAGGTCGGTGGTGATGTCGAAGGAGAGGGTCGGGCCGCTCGCGTTGGGCAGCTTCGTGCCGCCCGTGTACGGGGCGTAACTCAACGCGAGGGAGGCGTTGCCGCCGGAGATCGGACCGAAGTCCTCGTACACCGCGGTGTCCCCGACCAGTTTTCCTCCGAAGAGCGGGAAGTTGTTCTCGCTCGGGAGAAAGAGGATCCCGCTCCCGGCCTGGCTATTGACCCAGACCGGGTAGGCGTCGTACTTGCGCGAGACGAAACCGACGCTGCCCTCGAGCCGGTAGTACCGGTTGATCGGATAGGACGCGAAGACGTTGCCGCCGATGAACTTGAACGGGTTCTGAACGCGGACGATGTTCCCGTTCGAGGTGTCGATCGCCGTGTAGTAGTAGCTCTGATAGTAGGCCTGGATGCCCTTGGAGACGCGCTGGGACATGTCGATGTACGCCGCCTCGTAGTCGATGAACGAGGAGACCGACTGCAGCGACAGGATCAGGCGCCGGTCGCCGAGGTTGTCGCCGAAGACGAGATAGGTGCTCGACAGGAACGTCGAATCGGCGGCGAGGCCCACGTTGATCGCCGCGTCTTCGAGGATGAGCTTGCGACTGGGCCGCTTGTCGATTTTCTCCGGGTCGATCGACACCTCGATCGGGGGCTGGTACGGCGGAATCGTCGTCGGCCCGGCCGGCGAGGGTGCGGGGTTCAGCTCCGCGAGCCGGTGGAACGGCTTCTTGGCGTCGGTGACGTAGAGCATGAACCGGCGCTTGTAGTACGCCGAGTAGACGAGCCGCTCGCTGCCGTCGCGGCCGACGAGAACGACGGGCGAGAAGCAGCCCCCGACGACGTTGGTGTACTGGCTCGTCTCGCCGTTGTCGAGGTTGATCGCGTAGACGTTGAAGATGCCATTGACGCGGTCAGAGATGTAATACAGCGTCTTGCCGTCGGGGGAGACGGAGGCGTCCTCGTCGTTCCAGTCGCCGTAGGTGATCTGCTCGCGAGAGCCCGCGACGCCCGGCTGGATTCGGAAGATCTTCGCCCGGGTGCCCTGGACCGACGAGTAGTAGAGCCACTTGCCGTCGGGGGAGTAGGTCGGCGCGTAGTCGTACGCGTCGTCGTTGGTGAAGTTGGTGATGGCCTTCGTGTCGAGGTTGTAGCCGAAGATGTCCGATCGGCCGCCCTGGATCGCACGGAACACGATCGTCCGGCCATCGGGCGAGAAGGCCGGGTTCAGCTGCTGGTCGAGGCCCGGCATCGGGATCATGGCCCGTATGGAGCCGTCGAGGGCGTTCAGGAGGAGCAGCTCGCGGCCCCGCTCGCGGCGGACGAAGACCGCGATCGAGTTGCCGTCGGGCGCGACGGCGAGGTCCACGCCGCCGACCGGGCCGGTCGTCAACCACTGCGCGACGATGTACTCGTACTCCGTCTTGTAGCCCTTGGTCAGGTTCTTGAAGAGCTTTCGGTCGCGGGCCGAAACGACGACGATGTTGGCGTCCCGGTCGAGGCTCGAGACCGCCGCGCCGAGGTCGCCCGACGGGAAGGCGCGGACCGAGACCTCGACCGAGCTGTTCTCGTCGGTCAGGCGGATGCGGTCGCCGAAGTCGATCGGTTCGCCCGTGTCGGTGAGGATCTTGATGAAGCGTTTGCGCAGGTACCGCCGGAACCGGACGTCGAACTCCTCCGACGAGATCCCGAAGGTGCGCTTCAGGACGCGGTCGAGGTTCGGCCCGAGCTGGCCGCGGTAGTCGAAGACGAAGTCCCGCACGCCGTCCGGTCCCCACTCGGCGCGCATGAAGTCGAAGACGGCGTGGCCGAAGCGGTACGCGAAGAAACCGTAGATCTGGCGCTCGGCGATCTCCGGGACCTGGTCGTTCAGGACGGCGTCGCGCAGGACCATTTCGTCCTTGCTGTCCTCGTCGTTGCCGAAATACGAAGCCATGCCCTCCGACAGCCATTGGGGGGTGCCGGACGTGTAGGCCCGTATGAAATTGCCGCCGAAGAAAATCTCGAACTGGAAGACGTGGGTCAGCTCGTGCGCGATCAGCTTCTCGAGCTTCTCGTCGGGCAGGTCCACGGGCAGGACCATGCGGTTGCGCGTGGGCAGGGCGAAGGCGCCGATGCCCTCGGGGATGAAGTCCGACAGCGTGTTCGTCTGCTCGAACTCGGAGTGGGTCGAGTAATAGATGATGTTGATCGGCTTCGGGATCTGGAAGTTCAGGGCCCGCGAGATGTCGTCGTACGCGCTCTCGGCGTACGAGGCGACCTTCTGCAGCGACACGGCGTCGCGGTCATAGAAGTAGATCGCGAAGTGCGTCGAGTGGTAGATCTTCCAGTCGAACTTGTCGTAGACGATCTTGTTCTTGCCGAAGTAGTCGTAGTACGGGCTGACGATCGGATTTCCCGCCTGGGCGCACAGCGGGCCGGCGGCGGCCAGGGCGAGGAGGGCGGCGAGCAGCAGTCTTTTCATGGCGTTCGGGGAGCGCGCGTCAGTCGGTGAAGATGTAGCGCTCCGCCTCGCGGTCCCGCGGGACGAAGGTGTTCAGAATCTGGTTCTCGAGCGAGAACAGGTTCTCGAAGAGGCCCTGCAGTTCGTCGCGCTGGCGGCCGCCGGTCTGGCGGAAATCCTTGAACTCGTCCTGGAGGAGCTTCTCGCCGGTGCGGCCGTCGAGGACGAGGAACACGATGTCGAAGACGAACCCCGTCTGCTCGACGTAGACCTGCCGGTAGTAGGTCCTGCCGTCGATGGGAGACTGGTACTCCTCGGTCTTGTAGCCCGAGCGGTCCTCGACGCGGAACTCGAGGCTGCCAGACACGATGAGCTCGGCCGACGTCTGTGTCCCCACGGCGGCCCAGAACTCCTGCGCCCGCGCGAGGTCGGCGAGGTTCTGGGTCGGCAGCTTGACGTCGGGCGGCGTCTCGATGACGTCGAACTTCGTCTTCTTCTCGAGCTGCTTTTTCAGGAACCGGTGGAACTCGGCCTGGACGTCCACGTTCGCCAGCCGCTTGTCTTTGACCTTCTCGGGGTCCGAGACGAGGATGAACGGCGCGAGGGCGATCCGCTCGTTGCCGCGCAGGGGCAGCTTTGGCTTCAGGGGCAGCCGCAGCTTGACCTGGTCGACTCCCGCAAGGGCGGGCGCCGCCGCGAGCAGGAGGGCAACGACCGCGGCGGCGGCTCGGCGAACGGCCTTACGGAGCACTGGAGGCCTTTCCGGTCGTCTTCGTGTACGCGGTGTAGAACTCGGCGAAGCGGGCGTAGTTGCGGCGGATGTAGTTGTTGTTGGGATCGATCTCGAGCGCCCGCTTGTACTCCGCCAGTGCCCGCGCGAAGTCGCCGCTCGCCTCGAGCGAAACCGCGAGGTTGTTGTGGGCGTGGGCGTTGTCGGGCGCCTTCTGCACGGCTTGCTCGTAGCGAAAAGCAGCCTCGCGCCAGAGTCCCTTCTTCGCGACCGCGGTGCCGAAGGCGATCTGCGTCGAGGCCTTCTCCGTGTGGGAGTAGGACGTGCAGGCTCCCGCGACAATTAGAAAGGAGAGAACGACTGTGCGGTCCAGCTTCAAGCGTCTCCTTCGCCTCGTGCCTCGCGGCCGGGTCGGTATTATAGGTTTCCTCTCGCTCGCGGATCCGGGAATTGTCGATCCGTCCTTCATGAGGAGTACGTTAAAGCAGTGAGCTCGGGTTTGACCTCGCGCTGCGCCGCCCTGTCCTGGGCTCGGGGACGCGTTCTGACCCCCCAGCGGCTGTGGCCGGTCCTGCGCGCGCACGGAAAAGTGGAGGCGCTGCTGGCCTCGTCGGAGGACCAGCTTGCGGCCGAGTTCGGCTCGCGGGATCTGGCCCGGGCCGTGCTGAGCGGGCCCGAGGACGCGCAGGCCTTGCGTTGGGCGGCGGAAATCGAGCGCGGCGGCGTGCGCCTCGTGACGGCCTTCGACGAGGAGTATCCGGCGCCCCTGAAGGAAATCTCCGATCCTCCGTTTCTGCTCCATACATTTGGACGGATCGAGCGCCTGCGCCTTCCGGCGGTCGCGATCGTGGGATCCAGGGACGCTTCGCGGTATGGCCGCGACGTCGCGTGGCGGCTGGCCCGGGAACTCTCGGCGGCGGGCGTGGTCGTGGTCTCGGGTTTTGCCCGTGGGGTGGATGCGGCGGCGCACGAGGCCGCGCTCGAGGGCCCCGGCGGGACGATCGCCGTGCTCGGGTGCGGCCTGGACGTGGACTATCCGCGCGAGCACCGCGGCCTGAAGGAACGCCTCGCGGTCGAGCATCTGCTGGTCTCGGAGTACACGCCGGGCTCCGAGCCGCGTCCGCAGAATTTTCCGATCAGAAATCGCATCATCGCGGGGTTGTCGGCGGGCGTGGTCGTCGTCGAGGCCTCCCGCCGTTCGGGCTCGCTGATCACCGCGCGCCTGGCAAACGACTTCGGCCGGGACGTCTTCGCCGTGCCGGGATCGATCTTTTCGCCGACGTCGGCCGGCGCGCACGAGCTGTTGCGCGACGGCGCGATCCTGTGCCGCGGCGCCGAGGACGTCCTCGCGGAGCTCTTCCCGTCGGTCGGGACGCCGCGGCCCGCGGTCGCGCCCTCGCCCTTGGCGGCCGCGGAGATCTCGGCGGAGGCGCGCCGCATCTTCGACGCGCTCTGCCGCGAGGAAGGGCTCTCGGCGGAAGACCTCTCGGTCGCCCTCGACCTGCCGGCGGCGACGGTCCTGGCTGGCCTCTTCGAGCTCGAGGGCGCGGGAGTCGCGATGCCGGTGCCGGGGGGCCGATACGGGGTCGTGAGGCTGTGAGGAAACCGGGCCGCAGGCGGCGGATTTCGGACGGCGCGAATGCGGGCTAGGGTGCTTTCGACGCAACGAGTTGCGTCGGCCGCTCGCCGGTCGCGGTCCACGGCTCGGGAATGCCGGTGTGTTAAGACGAGACGCAACCGACTCGGTTTGCTCTTTCTCCACTGATGTGAGACCGTCCGTCG
>DATMNJ010000243.1:0-7903 GCA_035569175.1 Thermoanaerobaculia bacterium
AGGCGATCAGAACGGTTCTCAGGGCCCGCGCGGTTCTCGTCTCCATGCGGAACACCTCCAACTCTCCGAACGAGCCGGAGGGCCGCGCGATTACAGGGCCGCGGATACAATCGCCCGCCGTGACGACGCCTCCGCCCGTTCCGATGCTCGACCTGACCCGATACGACTCGGATCTCCGGCGAGACATCGCGCGCGCCGTGGACTGGGTCTTCGCCTCCGGCCGGTTCGTGCTCGGGGCTTCCACGGAGGCCTTCGAGATGGCGCTGGCCGGCTTTCTCGGCGTCCGGCACGTCGTCGGGATGTCTTCGGGCACGGACGCCCTGCTTGCCGCCCTCATGGCGCTGGACGTCGGGCCCGGCGACGAGGTCGTGACCTCGCCGTTCACCTTCTTCGCGTCGGCCGGCGTCGTCGCGCGGCTGAACGCGAAACCGGTCTTCGTGGACGTCGAGCCGGACACCTTCAATCTCGATCCCTCGAAGCTCGAGGCGGCGCTGACGCCGCGGACGAAGGCGATCCAGCCCGTTCACCTGTACGGTCAGTGCGCGGACATGGGTCCCATTCTCGAGATCGCGCGCCGGCGCGGCATCGCCGTGCTCGAGGATGCCTGCCAGGCGATCGGGGCGGACTACTTCGGCAGGCCGGCCGGGACCCTCGGCGCGATGGGCGCGCTGTCTTTTTATCCGACCAAGAATCTGGGCGCCGCCGGCGATGCCGGAGCCGTAGCGACCGACGACGACCGGCTCGCGGCGGCGTTGAAGAGCGTGCGCACGCACGGCGCCACGACGACGTACCTTCACGATCGCGTCGGCGGCAACTTTCGTCTCGATGCGGTCCAGGCGGCCGTCCTCGGAGTGAAGCTGCCGCGCCTCGGCGTCTGGAACGAGCGGCGTCGCGCGATCGCGCGGCGTTATGGGCAGCTGCTCGCGGGCGGCTCGCGGCCCGGCCGGCTGGCCCTGCCCGAGGAGGCCGCCGGCCGACGGCACGTGTACCACCAGTACGTCGTACGCGTCGCCGACCGCGACGGCGTCCGCAAGCGCCTCTCGGAGCGCGGCGTCGCGAGCTCGGTTTTCTATCCCGTGCCGCTTCACCTGCAGCCATGCTTCCGGGAGCTCGGCGGCCGCGAGGGAGACTTCCCGCACGCCGAGCGGGCCGCGCGCGAAGTGCTGGCGCTGCCGATCTTTCCGGAGCTGACCGACGGAGAGGTCGAGCGAGTGGCGCAAGCGCTGCTGGCTGCGCTGGCCTAGACGGAGCGGGGGCCGCCCCCCGTCCTCTCCCGGACCAGGAATCCCTTGCGTGCCCGCGCGGCATCGAGGGTTCGCCAGAGGTACTCGCCGAGGACGCCGAGCGAAAGCAGCTGCACACCCGAGAAGAACGCCAGGGCGACCATCAGGGACGTCCAACCCGCGATCGGCTGGCCGTGGACGGCCTTGTAGGCGACGAGAAAAACGGCATACGCGAACGCCAGAACGGCGAGGCCGGCGCCGGCGACCGACATCCAGCGCAGGGGCGCATACGAGAACGAGATGACGGCGTCGAGGAAGTACTTGAGCTTCTTCGTGAAGGTCCAGCGCGACTCGCCGTCTTCGCGCGCGACGCGGTCGTACGGGACGAGCGCGGTCGGGAATCCGCCCCAGAGCAGCAGGCCCGGCAACGAGGTATGAACCTCCCGGGCCTCGACGAGGAAGTCGACCGCCGGCCGACCGATGAGGAAGCAGTCGAAGCCGCCCTCCGGCATCTGCGAAAAGGCGAGGCGGCGCAGGGTCCGGTAATAGAAGCCGGCCGCCGCGCGGGTTGCGAGGCCCTCGGGGCGGCTGCGCCGGACGGCGAGCACGGCGGTGGCTCCCCGGCGCCAGGCCGCGACCATGTCGGGAAGCAGCTCGGGCGGCTCCTGCAGATCGGCCGATAGGACCGCGGCGGCTCCGCCTTTCGCCTCCGAAAGCCCGGCCAGGATCGCCATCTGCGATCCGAAGTTGCGCGTGAGGCGGACGCCGCGCGCGGCGGGCCAGCTGCGCGCGACCTCGGCGATTCGGGCCCAGGACTCGTCGCCCGAGCCGTCATCCACGAAGACGGCCTCGATGTCCCAGTCGGCCGATGCGGCGACCTGGCGCAGCCGCTCGGCCAGGCGCGGAAGGCTCTCGGCGTTGAAGTAGACGGGAACGACGACGGAGACCAGATCCCGGGTCATCGCCCGGGCTCGAAGAAGGATCCCACGGCGGCGACGACCGCATCGACCTGCGCGTCGGTGAGGGCCGGATGGATCGGCAACGACACGACGGTATCGCACGCGGCCTCGGCCACGGGAAAGTCCCCGCGCCGATGCCCGAGGAAGGCGTAGGCGGGGTGCAGGTGGAGCGGCACGGGGTAGTGGACGCCGGTCTCGACGCCGCGGGCGGCGAGGTGCTGACGCAGGGCGTCGCGGCCCGCGAGCCGGACGGGGTAGAGGTGACAGGCCGGCGTCGAGCCCGGGCGCGCGGCGAGGAGCGTGAGCGGGAGGCCGGCGAGCCCCGCGTCGTAGCGGCCGGCAATCTCGCGGCGGCGGGCGTTCTCGCGGTCGAGAAACGGGAGCTTCGCGCGCAGGATCGCGGCCTGCATCTCGTCGAGGCGGGAGTTCCAGCCTTCGCGCTCGGCGAAGTCGCGGCGGCTCCAGCCGTACTGGCGCAGCTCTCTGAGGCGCGCGGCGAGGTCCGCGTCGTCGGTCGCGACGGCGCCGCCGTCGCCGTAGGCGCCGAGGTTCTTGGAAGGGTAGAAGGAGAACGCCGCGGCGCGGCCGAATCCTCCGGTGGCCTTTCCCTTCCAAGTCGCGCCGTGGCTCTGGGCGCAGTCCTCGACGACGAGCGCCCCGCGACGCGCCGCCAGGACGGCGAGACCCTCGAGGTCCGCCACGCCGCCGTAGAGATGGACGGGCACGAAGAAGCGGGTCGCGGCGGTGGCGGCGCGACCAGCGGCCGCCGTGTCGAGCGTGAGCGTGCCGGCCTCGGCGTCGGCGAGAACGGGCTTTGCGCCGGCCATGCGCGCGCCGGCGAGCGTCGCGGTGCAGGTGTTGGCGGGCAGGACGACCTCGTCGCCCGGACCGGCCCCGGCGGCGGCGAGCGCGAGCGCGACGGCCTCGGTGCCGTTGGCGCAGGCGACGACGTGGGCGACCCCGAGCCTCGCGGCGAACTCCTCCTCGAACCGCCTCCCCTCTTCGCCGAGAATGAACCAGCCGCTGCCGAGGACGCGGGCGACGGCCGCGTCGATCGCGGCGCGCTTGCCGCGGTAGTCCTCGGCCAGGCTGCCGAACGGCACGCGGGTCGCGATGCCGGCCGCGCCCGGGCTCATGCGGTCTCGGTCACCACGCCCGCGGCATCGCGCGCGTAATGGCGCCCGCAGGCGCAGGCCGCCGGGGCCGTGCCGTTCTCGAATCGGAGTGTGTTGGCGCAGCGGCACACCTGGCCGTGGACCTGGGCCGGGCTGCCGTAAACGAGGGCGAAATCCGGGACGTCGCGCGTGAGGAGGGAGCCCGCCCCGACCATGGCGAAGCGGCCGACCGTGATGCCCGGCAACAGGATCGCGCCCGCTCCGAGGCTCGCGCCCTCGCGCACGCGGGTGCGCGGGTAGCTCTCGAGGCGGTGGCCGCTGCGCGGGCGCGGATCGTTCGAGAAGGTCACGTCCGGCCCCACGAAGACGCCGTCCTCGAGGACGAGCCCGTCGTAGAGCGAGACGCCGCACTTGACGGTGACGCGGTCGCCGAGGACGACGTCGTTCTCGACGAAGCACCGGTCGCAGATGTTGCAGTCGCGCCCGATGCGGGCCCCGGCGAGAATGTTGACGAACGCCCAGATCCGCGTGCCGTCGCCGACCTCCTTCGAGGCGACGAGGGCGGTCGGGTGAATGGAGATCATCGACGCCGAGTAGCTTACCGGAACGCCGCGCGCGGCGTCAGAAGTACTCCGCCCGCCGCTCACGGTAGAAGTCCACGGTCCGGGCGAGGCCGTCGCGCAGGGCGACGCGCGGCTCCCAGCCGAGCAGGCCGCGAATCTTCGTGATGTCCGAGACGAAATCGCCCGGCTCCTGGGCCTTGCGCTCGGGCGTGAAGTCGGTGAACTCCAGCCGCGTCCCGGGGACGATCTGCCGGAGCAGCTCGGCGACCTCGAGGAAGGTGGAGGGGCGGTCGTGTCCGACGTTCAGAACCTCTCCGACCGCGCGGGGCTCCGAGGCGGCGGCCAGCAGCGCCTCGACGCAGTCGTCCACGTAGAGAAAGTCGCGCAGGATCTTTCCCGAGCCGAAGATCGGGATCGGCCGGCCCTCGAGGGCGAGCCGTACGAACCAGTTCACGACGCCGAACTGGGAGTGCTTCATCTGGCCGCGCGGGCCGTAGACGTTCGTCAGGCGCAGGGGAACCGTCCGGATGCCGTGGATGCGCGTGTAGGTGCGGCAGATCATCTCGGCCGACAGCTGCGAGATCTCGTAGATGCCGCGCGGGTCCGACGGCGTTTGCTCCGAGACGGGCAGGTGGACGGTCGGGCCGTACTGGCCGCGCGTGCCCGATCGGATGACGAGGGCCCCCGGGTTCTTCTTGCGGCAGGCTTCGAGGACCACCGCCGTGCCCTTGATGTTGATGTCGATGTCGGGGTACGGATTGGAGAGAGACATCACGTGGGAGACCTGGGCGGCGAGGTGGAAAATGACGTCCCGGCCCTCGACGAGGCGCTCCATGGCCGCGGCGTCGCGCACGTCCGAGGGATCCACTTCGACCTCGGAGCGAATCTCGGCGATGTTTGCCGGGTTGCCGCCGTAGCTCTCGATGAGGGCATCGCAGAGGGTCACGCTCGCGCCCTCCTGGAGGAGCCGACGCGCGAGGTTGGAGCCGATGAAGCCGAGGCCCCCGGTCACGAGAACATGCTGGCCAGCGAGGGCTCCCATACGCTCCGCACCATAGCATGGAGACGGCAACGCCGATAAACAAGCCTATTGGTTGCAGGCCTTTATGGAAGACTTGGACCGTAGTCGGCTTTGGCTACTAGCACTCGTCATCGAGGAGTGCTAACATCCCGCTCCCCTCGGAAACGGGGGCCACACAGGCACGACAACTTCAAGGAGGAAGTTCATGAAGGTACGGCCACTTTACGATCGCATCCTGGTCAAGCGTCTCGAGACGGGTGAAATGAAGAAGGGCGGGATCATCATCCCCGATACCGCCAAGGAGAAGCCGATGGAGGCGGAGGTCGTCGCCGTCGGCAAGGGCAAGGTCAATGAGGATGGCAAGCAGTTTCCCCTCGACGTCAAGAAGGGCGACCGCATCCTCATCGGCAAGTACGCCGGAACCGAAATCAAGATCGACGACGAAGAGCACCTGATCCTCCGCGAGGACGAAGTGCTTGCGGTCGTCGAAGGGAAGTAAGGAGTAATCACAATGGCAGCGAAAACGATCATTTACGGCGAGGAAGCGCGTCAGCGCGTCCTCCACGGCGTCAACAAGCTCGCCGACGCGGTGAAGGTGACGCTCGGCCCCAAGGGCCGCAACGTCGTCATCGAGAAGAAGTTCGGTTCCCCGACGGTCACCAAGGACGGCGTCACGGTCGCCAAGGAGATCGAGCTCCAGGATTCGCTCGAGAACATGGGCGCCCAGATGGTGCGCGAGGTCGCTTCGAAGACCTCCGACGTCGCCGGCGACGGCACGACGACCGCGACGGTGCTCGCCCAGGCGATCTACCGCGAGGGCATCAAGAACGTCACGGCGGGCGCGAACCCGATGGAGTTGAAGCGCGGCATCGACCAGGCCGTCCGGGCCGCCGTCGAGTCGCTCGACAAGCTCTCCAAGCCGGTCGAGGGCAAGGACATCGCCCACGTCGGCACGATCTCGGCCAACAACGACTCCGAGATCGGCAAGATCATCGCCGAGGCGATGGATAAGGTCGGCAAGGACGGCGTGATCACGGTCGAAGAGGCCAAGGGCCTCGAGACGACCCTCGAGGTCGTCGAAGGCATGCAGTTCGACCGCGGCTACCTCTCGCCGTACTTCATCACCGACGCGGAGCGGATGGAGTGCATCCTCGAGAACGCCAAGGTCCTGCTGTTCGAGAAGAAGATCTCCAACATGAAGGACCTGCTCCCGATCCTCGAGCAGATCGCCAAGCAGGGCAAGCCGTTCCTGATCATCGCCGAGGAGATCGAGGGCGAGGCCCTCGCGACCCTCGTCGTGAACAAGCTGCGCGGCACGCTGCAGGTCGCGGCCGTCAAGGCCCCGGGCTTCGGCGACCGCCGCAAGGCCATGCTCGAGGACATCGCGATCCTGACGGGCGGAAAGCTGATCTCCGAGGACCTCGGCATCAAGCTCGAGAACGTCAAGTGGGAGGACCTCGGCGACGCGAAGAAGGTCACCGTGGACAAGGACAACACGACGATCGTCGTGGATGACCGCTCCAAGAAGAAGCAGGAGGCCATCCAGGGCCGCGTGAAGCAGATCCGGGCGCAGGTCGAGGAAACCACCTCGGACTACGACCGCGAGAAGCTCCAGGAGCGGCTGGCCAAGCTCGTCGGGGGCGTCGCCGTGATCAAGGTCGGCGCGGCCACCGAGACCGAGATGAAGGAGAAGAAGGCCCGCGTCGAGGATGCGATGCACGCAACCAAGGCGGCCGTCGAAGAGGGGATCGTCCCCGGCGGCGGCGTGGCCCTGCTGCGCTCGATCGATGCGGTCACGAAGAAGGCCAACGAGCTCACGGGCGACGAGAAGATCGGGGCACGGATCGTGATCCGCGCGCTCGAGGAGCCGACGCGCCAGATCGTGGCCAACGCCGGCGGCGAGGGCTCGGTGGTCATCAACGAGCTCAAGTCCAAGGGCGCCAACTTCGGGTACAACGCCAACACCGAAAAGGTCGAGGACATGCTGAAAGCCGGCATCATCGACCCGACCAAGGTCACCAAGAACGCGCTGCAGAACGCGGCGTCGGTGGCCGGCCTGATGCTGACGACCGAGGCGCTCGTCTCCGAGATCAAGGAGAAGGAGAAGCCGGCGGGCGGCGGCGGCGGCATGCCGGGCGGCATGGGCGGCATGTACTGATCCCCGGAACCCCGAATCGATTCCAAGCCCCGGCGCAAGCCGGGGCTTTTTTTGCTAGAAGAGGCCCTCGAACGCCTTGCACGCGCCCGGATCCCCCGACGTCAGCCCGCGTCGGAGCCACTCGACGCGCTGCGCGGACGACCCGTGCGTCCACGTCTCCGGCTGCACCCTCCCCGTCGCCATTCTCTGAAGGCGGTCGTCTCCGATGGCTGCGGCGGCGCGCAGGCCCGCCTCCGCGTCTCCGGGCTCGAGCAGACCCTTTCGGGCGCCCCGGTTGCCCCAGACCCCCGCGAAGCAGTCAGCCTGCAGCTCGAGGCGCACCGAGAGCTGATTGGCATCCTCGCGCGAGCTCCGGCGGCGCAGATCGTCCACCTTGTCCATGATCCCGAGCTGCTGCTGGACGTGGTGCCCGATCTCGTGAGCGATCACGTACGCGCGCGCGAAATCGCCCGGGGCCCCGAAGCGTCGCGAGAGCTCGTCGAAGAACCCCAGGTCCAGGTACACCCGGTGATCGTTCGGACAGTAGAAGGGGCCCTGGGCCGCCGATCCTTCGCCGCAGGCCGTGGGCGTCTCGTCGGTGAAAAGGACGAGGGTGGGAAGCTGGTACTTCTGGCCCGACGACGCGAAGATTTCGGTCCACGTGTCCTCGGTATCGGCGAGGATCACCTTGACGAACTTCGTCCCGCGATCCTCGGGGCCGGGCGCGGCCGGGGCGCCGGGAGAAGAGCCCGAAGGCGCGGTCGCGACGTTCCCCGAGGGCGAGGACCCGCCGAGGAGCTGGAGAATGCGCTCCGGGCTGGTGCCGGTGAGAAGGGAGATCACCAGGACGACGATCAGCGTCCCGCACCCCCCGATCGCGACGCG
>DATMNJ010000244.1:0-9188 GCA_035569175.1 Thermoanaerobaculia bacterium
AGAATTTCGGCCGCAAGTCTCTCAACGAGATCAAGGACATCCTCCGCCCGATGGGCCTGTCCCTCGGCATGGAGCTCGAGCCGGTCGAAGCGAAGAGCGAGTAGGTCATGCAGCACAACCGCGCGGGGCGCAAGCTCCGACGTACCACATCCCACCGGCTGGCGATGTTCTCGAACCAGCTGGATTCTTTGATGACGCACGAGCGCATTCAGACGACGTTGTCCAAGGCCAAGGAGCTGCGGCCGCTGGCCGAGCGGCTCGTGACCGTGGCCAAGCGGGACGACGTGGCGGCGCGCCGTCACGTGTCCCGCTGGATTCCGTCCCGCACCACCATCAAGCGCGTCTTCGAGACGATCGCCCCACGTTTCGTGGACCGTCCCGGCGGATACACCCGCATCCTCCGCCTCGGAGCCCGCAAGGGGGACGCGGCCGAGGCCGCGATTCTCGAGTTCGTGGACTTCAAGTTCGAAGCGAAGGACCGCGGCCCGCGCAAGGAGTCTCTCTCCGATCGCGCCCGCCGCGCGTCCGGCGGCCGCGTCGAGACGGTTCGCAAGGACCGCGCCGAGGGCGGCGAGGGCGAAGAGGGCCGCGAGGCGGCTCCGAAGCCGCCGCGCAAGACGTCGGGCCCGAAGGCCGACCGGACCAAGCCGGCCGCCAAGCCGGCCCCGAAGAAGGGCCCCTCGCGCACCGGCCCCTCCAAACGGGGCGCGTAGGAGTCGGTTCCGCGTTCCCGGGTTCCCGTCGCGTGCCGCCCCGGCCGCGATTCGGAACCCGGGGTCCGGACCTCGCCGCGTGATCCGGATTTCTCTCCCGTCCGTGCGCGTCGCCCGATGGGCGGCGTTCGCGTGGACCCTGGTCCTGCTCGCCCTGACGTCCTGGCCGTCGCCGCCCGAGATCCCGGGCCTGGCGTCGATCCCCAACTTCGACAAGTTCGTGCACGCCGTGCTGTACGGGACGGAGGGATTCCTCCTCTATCTCGCGATCGGGTGGCCCGAGCCGGAGCGGTTCTCGTGGCTGCGGGCTCTTGCCGTGGGCGGCGTGCTCGCCGTCTTCGGCACGCTCGACGAGCTGCACCAGGCCTGGATCCCGGGACGGTCCATGGAGGCGGGGGATGCTCTGGCGGATTCCCTGTCCGCGTTCGCGGGGGCCGTGGCGGCTTCGGTGGTCCGGGGCCGGGGCGAGAGACCCGGGGAGAAGGCGGCCGGCGCTACTTCTTGAAGAAGCCCCCGCCGCCGGCGGCCCCGCCCTGTCCGGCAGCGGCACGGCCGCCGCCCTCGGCGAGCATGAGGCGCTGGTTGAGTTCCTTGATGCGGTCGTTCAGCTGGGCGATTTTCGCCTGGAACTCGCGGTTGATGCGCTCCGCGTCGGCCTTCAGCCGGGAGTTGTCGGACTCCATGTCCGTGAGGACCTGGTCGCGTCCCTCGATGACGCGCTTCTGGTCGCGCAATTCCATCATGTACTTGTTGACTTCCTCGTCCTTCTCGGTCAAGCGGAGCTTGAACTTCTCCTCCTGCTCCTCGTAGAGCCGCTTGATCTCGAGCAGCTGGGTGATCTGCGAGAAATCGCTGTCGGATGCCATGAGGCCTCCTCGCTGGTCTTCTTCGATCTGGGGGAAGAGCTTGCGGAGCTTGAGCGACAGGTCTTCGGGGTCGGTCGAGAGCTCCATCGCCTTCGCGTACGTGATGCGCCGGTTCACGAGCAGAGCGATGAGCGACTGGTTCATCGACTGCATCTTGTAGTAGTTGACCGAGTTCTCGATCTCCTCGTGGATCTCCTTGACCTCGCCCGAGAGGATGTGTTTCTGGATCTTGGGAGAGTTGACCATGATCTCGACGACGGGGGCCCGTCCCGTGCCGTCCGAGGTCTCGATCAGGTTCATCGAGACGATCGCCTGGAGGACGATGGAGAGCTGGGAGCGGACCTGTGTCTGCTGCTCGATGGGGCAGGAGTCGATGATGCGGTCGATCGACTGGGCGGCGCTGTTCGTGTGCAGGGTGGAGAAGACCAGGTGGCCGGTCTCGGCCGCCGTGATCGCCGTCTGCATGGTGTTCCAGTCGCGCATCTCGCCGACCATGATGACGTCGGGGTCCTGGCGGAACATGTTCTTGAGGGCTTCGTTGAAGCTCGGGGAATCCGTCGACACCTCGCGCTGCGAGACGGCGGCCTTGCCGTCGGCGAAGAGAAACTCGATCGGATCCTCGATCGTGACGATGTGAACCGGGCGCTTCTCGATGATCGAGCGCATGATGCCCGCCAGGGAGGTCGACTTTCCCGAGCCCGTGGGGCCGGTGATGAGCACGAGCCCCTTGGGCAGATGGACGAAGCTCTCGAGCACGTCGGGGAGGTTCAGCTCGGTGATCGAGGGCAGCTTGAACGGGATCCGCCGGAACACGGCGGCGTACGAGCCCCTCTGGACGAAGATGTTGCAGCGAAACCGGGCCACGCCCGTCAGGCCGTAGCCGACGTCCACGGACTGGTGCGCCTCCAGACGCTCTTTCTGGGCCGGCGTCAGGATCGAGAGGAGCATTTCCTCGAGGTCCTTGGGCTGCAGAGCGTCGGCATTGAGGGGGATGAGCCTGCCCTTGATCCGCAGCAGGGGGGGTCTCATGGGCTTCAGGTGGAGGTCTGATGCCTCCTTCTTGGCCATGAATTTCAGGAGCTCAGAGAGTGTCAATGTGCACGGATTATAGTCGGTTACGGCCTCACGGGGACCTGTCCGGTCAGCCAGTTCCGCGCCTGGCGCCGGTTTGACACCTCTCCCAGCGCCGCCGCCAGGCGCACGGACCGCAGCAGCTCCCCGACCCGGGGCCCGCTCTCGAGGCCGAGCCAGCGCAGGAGATCCTCGCCGTCCACGGACACCGTCCGGAGGGGGCTCCGGAGGAGGGATCGGAGGGAGCGCGCACGGCTTCGATCCCTCGTGTCCAGACGGGCCAGCAGGGCGGCGGCGTCGCTGCCGAGCGGGCCGGCTTCGAGGACCCAGCGCCAGGCATCCCGCCGCGAGCCGATCGCCCGGGAGGCAGCGACGAGCTCGCACAGAAGGGCGGCGTCCCGGGCCTCTTCCCGGGCCCAGCGGCGCTGCGCAAGCCAGCCCCGTGCGCGGGCGGAGGAAAACCCGAGACGAGACGCCAGGAGGGCCAGGCGGAGCCTTCGGCGGCGCGGGGCAGCCATGTGTCGGACGCCAGCATCGTCCAGGACCGCGAGCGATCGCGCGAGGGCGGCGGCTCGGGACGGGCTCATCGGGCGGCCCAGGACCGCGCCGAGGATGCCCGCTTTCGCTGTCCAGCCCAGGGCGGGAGCCGCGCGGGGGCTCCCCAAAAGCTTCGAGAGCTCGGCACCGATCCGCTCGGGGGCCGCGGTCTCGAAGAGGGCCGCGGCCCGGCGCGACGCCGCCAGGACGCCGGCGTCGGGCACGAGGCCGAGGGTGGCGTAGAGCCGGGCGGCGCGCAGGATGCGCAGAGGGTCCTCCGCGAGATTCTCGGCGCGGACGCAGCGCAGGCGCCGCCGCCGGATGTCGGCCACGCCCCCGAAGGGATCCAGGATCTCGCCCGTCGAGACGGCCAGGGCGACGGCGTTGGCCGTGAAGTCGCGTCGGCAAAGGTCCGCCTCGATGCTCCCGCCTTCCAGCTCCGCGAGATCGAGGGGCCGCTTTCCCGCGACGCGGAAGACGCGCGGTCCCGGGCGGCCACGCGACAGGAACACGGCCCGTCCGAGCCCGGCCCGCTCGAGATCGGCGGCGAGGGCTTCGGCGTCGCCCGCGACCGCGACGTCGATCTCCGGCGTCGGCAGGCCGAGCAAGCGATCCCGTACGGCCCCGCCGACGATCCACGCCCCGTTGCCGCGCGCTCGCGCGGCGTGCGCGAGCGCGCGGACCTCCGCGCGGCGTCGGAGCCCCCGCAGGGCGTCCGGCGCGCTCTTTCGCTGGTTCGAATCCATCGTCCGTTCTACAATTTCGAGGATGACATCCGACCGATCCGTTGTCACGCCGGCCGTGGTCCGCCGGGTGGCCGAGCTGGCGCGCCTGCGCCTGCCCGACGGCGACCTCGAGCGTTGGAGCGGGCAGCTCTCGCGAATCGTCGCGTACATCGATCAGCTCGCGGCCATCCCGGAGTCGGCGTTCGGGGCCGATCCGCCCGGCCAGGCCACGCCCGTCCGCGCCGACGAGCCCCGGCCCGGAGGCGGGGAGCAGGCGCTCGAATCCAATGCGCCTCGCCTGCTCCACGGGTACGGCGTCGTGCCCCGCGTCGTGGGCTCGGGAAGCTAGCAGGTTGGACCCGACCGGTATCCTTCCCGGCGTCGTCGAGACGGCCGAGGCGGTCGTGGCGCGCCGCGTGTCGGCCGTGAGCGTCGTCGAGGGCGCGCTCGAACGCATCGCGGCGGGCGACGGCCGCGTGCGGGCCTTTCTCGAGGTGACCGGCGACCTGGCGCTCGAGGAGGCTCGGGCCGTGGATGCACGCGTGGCCGCCGGGGAGGACCTGCCGCTGGCGGGCGTTCCGCTCGCCCTCAAGGACAACATCTGGGTGGCCGGCCGCCGTACGACCTGCGCTTCCCGGATCCTCGAAGGCTTCCGGCCGCCGGGAGACTCCACGGTGGCGGCGCGGCTTCGGCACGCGGGCGCCGTCTTCATCGGCCGGGCGAACATGGACGAGTTCGCCATGGGCTCCTCCACCGAGAACAGTGCGAGCCACGTCACCCGCAATCCCTGGGACCTCGAGCGCGTGCCCGGGGGCTCGTCGGGCGGCAGCGCGGCCGCCGTGGCGGCCCGGTTCGTGCCGGGTGGGTTCGGGTCGGACACGGGTGGCTCCATTCGCCAGCCGGCGGCTTGTTGCGGCGTGGTCGGATTCAAGCCGACGTACGGGCGCGTGTCGCGGTACGGCCTCGTCGCCTTTGCGTCGTCGCTCGACCAGATCGGTCCCCTGACGCGATCGGTCGCTGACGCGGCCCGTCTCTACCGGGCCGTGGCCGGCTTCGACCCTCTGGATGCGACGACGGCGGACCGGCAGGTCGGCGATCCGGAGGGCGCCCTCCCGCGCGGCGTCGCGGGGCTGAAGGTCGGATTCCTCGAGGAAGCCTCGACCGGGTATCTCGAGCCGGAGGTGGCCGAGAGCCTGGAGACGGCGCGCCGGATTTTTCGCGACGCCGGCGCGCACGTCGTGTCGGTTTCGGTGCCCCGGGCGACGGCCGCCATCGCGATCTACTACGTGGTCGCGAGCGCCGAGGCGTCTTCGAACCTCGCCCGCTTCGACGGCGTCCGTTACGGGCCGCGGGCGACCGATGCGGACCTGAACGCCCTCTACGTCGAGAGCCGGACGGCCGGCTTCGGCCCGGAGGTCAAGCGCCGGATACTGCTCGGAACGTTTGCCCTGGCCTCCGGCTACTACGAGGCGTACTACGGTCGGGCGATGCGCGTGCGCCAGCTGCTGTGCGCCGACTTCGACCGCGCCTTCGCGGCGGCCGACGTGATCGTGTGCCCGTCGATTCCCGGTCCCGCTTTTCGCGTCGGGGAGAAGACCGATGATCCGCTCACCATGTACCTCTCGGACGTCTTCACGGTTCCGGCGTCGCTCGCGGGGCTGCCCGCGATCTCCGTGCCGTCGGGGCTGACGCGAAGCGGGCTCCCGCTCGGGATTCAGGTCCTCGGCCCGCGTTTCGGCGAGGAGGCGGTTTTCGCCGTCGCGCGGGCGTTCGAAGCGGGGGCCGGCTTTCCGGATGCTCTGTCTCCGGCCGCGGGGTAGCGCGTTGACCGGGCGGGCCGGGCGCAACGCCGTGGCCGGGTTGCTCGTGGCCGCGGCGCTCGGCGCCGCTCCCCGGGAGAAATCGGTCGTCGTTTCGCCCGAGATTCGCGCCACGATCTCCGCCGGGGACGAGATCGCGCTGCTCGTCCGGCCCCTTCCCGGTGAGACCCTGGACGCCTTCGTCAGGCGCCTGACCGACGACCCGAAAGCCAAGAGTCAGATCCGGACGGCCAACGGCGGTTTGCCGAAGCTGCGGCGAGGGCATTCCGTCCGCGTGCCGTACAAGACCCTCTCGGGCAACTATCGCAAGATCGCGATCGAGGCCCTCTTTCCGGCCGACCGCGCGACGGCGGAGGGATGGGAGCACCGCGTCACCGCTCCGGCCGGAAAGCCGGAGAGCCTCTGGCGGATCGCGGAGTGGTTCGCGGGCGACGGAACCCGTTACAAGGAGATCCGCCAGGCCGGAGCGATCGCGTCGCTCGAGACGCGGGTGGGGCAGGTCGTGCTCGTGCCCGGGCGTCTGCTGACGCCGGTCTTCCGCGAGGCGGTCGCGGCCGCCGCCCCGGCGCCCGAGTCCGAGGCGCCGCGCCTCGAGTACGGCGAGGACGCGCAGGGCCGGTACGCCGTGTACCGGCTGAAAAAGGGCGAGGCCCTCTATTCGGCCGTCGTCGTGCGCTTCACGGGACGCCTCCACGCCGAAGACGTGAACGCGAAGGCCGCGGAGATTGCCGCGCGCAACGGCATCGCCGACGTCCATGCCATGCCGGTGGGGTTTCCGGTGAAGATTCCGGTGGCGGACCTCGCGCCCGAATTTCGTCCGCCGGACGATCCGGAGCGCATCGAGGACGAGAAGTCGAGGCTGGAGGCCTCGCAGTTCTCGAACACGGTCAAGACGGCGGATCTGTCCGGCGTGACGCTCGTCCTGGACGCCGGCCATGGCGGCCGCGACACGGGGGCAATCGCGGAAGGCCTCGAGGAGGCCGCGTACGTCTACGACATCGCCTGCCGCGTCGAACGGTTGGTGCGCGGCCGCACGAAAGCCCGAGTCGTGCCGACCGTCGGCCGCGACGCGCCGTGCTCCGGAGCGGTCGCCGAGGCCGTCGGCGATTCGCGCAGCGCTCGCGTCCTGACGACGCCCCCGTACGCCATCGAGGACGCCGTGGTCGGCGTCAACTTCCGGTGGTACCTGGCCAACTACATCTACAAGAACGTGCGCAAGAACGGGGGGCAGGAAGACCGCACCGTCTTCATCTCGCTCCACGCCGACTCGCTCCACCCGGCCGTGCGCGGCACCATGATCTACGTGCCCGGCGAGAAGTTCCTGAACGACTCGTACGGCAAGGCGGGAGAGCCCTACGATTCGCGCCTCGAAGTCCGCGAGGCCCCGCGCGTGTCTTTTTCCCGAAAGGAGAAAATCGCGTCCGAGGGGATCTCGACGGACCTCGCTGAACACATCGTCGCCGCCTTCCGCTCGGCCGACCTGCCCCTGCACGCGTTCGAGCCCGTGCGGCGCAACGTCATCCGGGGCGGCCGCGAGTGGGTCCCGGCGATCCTGCGGTACAACCGCATTCCGGCGCGCGTCCTCGTCGAGGTCTGTAACCTGAACAACCCGGATGACCGGCGCCTGCTGCGGACTCGGGCGTACAGGGAGAAAGTCGCCGAGGCTCTGGTCGAGGCGTTGATCGCGTTCTACGGAGGTCAGGCCAGGTAGCGCCCCATGGCGGGCCCCGGTTCCTGACCACGGGTCGGGCCCGAGGTGCCGCGGTCCAAGGCTCTCCCAATGACTCGCGCCGGCGCCGGCGGTCGTTCGACCCCATATAATTCGCGACGCACCTGGAGGATTCGGCCATGCGCACGCGAACCCTGTTTCTCGGTCTGCTCTTGACCGCCGCGATCGCCGCGGCGCAGGACTGGCGCGGCGGCCGAGCTCGCGTCGAGGGCACGGTCAGGAGCGGGAAGGGCGACCCGATCGAGGGCTGCAAGGTCTCCCTGCGCTGGGGCCGCAGCAGCCACGGCGGCCCCGACCTGACCACCGACAAGCAGGGACGCTTTGCAATCTTCGGCCTCGCGGGCGGTCCGTGGGACGTGGATTTCGAGGCGGCCGGTTACCAGACCAAGAAAATCACGGTCAGCCTTCAGGAGGGCGGGCGCAATGCGCCGATCGACGTTCAACTCGATCCTCAGCCGAAGTCGGAGGCCCCGGCGCCCGCTGCCGCCCCGCAGATCCTCGTGGGCGGCAAGAAGATCTCGAAGGAGACCGCCGACGCGATCGAGGCGGGCAACGCCGCCATGGCCGCGCGAAACTGGACGGCGGCGCGCGAAAGCTACCTCAAGGCCCTGACGGAGCTGCCGGACAACGGGGCCCTGCTCGAGCGGATCGCCGGGACCTATCTCGCCGACAACAAGCCCGACGAGGCCCTGACGTATGCGCGGCAGGCCACGGAGAAGGATCCGTCCGACGCGGTCGCCTGGCGCATGGTGGCGGAGATCGAGCTGCAGAAGGGCAACCTCGAGGCGGGCCAGGCGGCGCTCGACAAGGTCCCGGCGGACAAGCTCAACGACCCCCAGCCCTACCTGAACGTGGGCATCCTTCTGCTCAACAAGAAGAAGCCCGCCGAGGCAGTGGGCGCGCTCGACAAGGCGATCGCGATCAAACCCGACCTGGCCGACGCGTATTACTACCGCGGGCTCTGCTACATGCAAATGAAGAAGAACGCCGAGGCCAAGGCGGACCTGCGCAAGGCCCTCGAGCTCGCGCCCGACGGACCCGATGCGAAGGACATCAAGGATTTGCTGAAGACGCTGCCGTGACCCGGGCGCGCCGGGGAGATAATGGTCTCCGGCGCGCTCGTCCATGAGACCCCTTCCCACCACCCTCGCGCTCGTCGGCCTGGCGTTCGCGGTGTTTTCGCCCGCCGCGGCACAGGAGTCCAAACCGGTTCGCGAGAGCGCCGAGGTCTCCCTCGTCGAAGTCCCGGTCCGGGTCCTCGGGCGCGACGGCAAGCCGGTGCGCGGCCTGACGCAGGCCGACTTCGTCGTCGAGGACGACGGCGTCCGGCAGGCCGTCGTCGGTTTCGACGCGATCGATCTTGCCGAGAAGACGTCCGTGGGTGGCGGGCCCGTGAATCCCGCGGCCCGCCGCCGGTTCCTGATCCTCTTCGACTTCTCCTTTTCCCAGCCCCGGTCAATCGTCGCCGCGCGCCGCGCCGCCCGCGACTTCGTGATATCCGGAATGGGCGATCGCGACCTCGCGGCCGTGGCGACCTATTCGGTCGAGCAGGGCGTGCGTCTGCTCGTGACGTTCACCGCGGACCGCGCGCAGCTGGCTCGGGCCATCGAAACGCTGGGATTGGAGGCGCCCCGAGATGGTCCCGATCCCCTGGCGTTCGCCTTCGACGCGGCAGGCGTGGCGGGTCTGCCGGGCGTGCCGGCCGCCCGCGGGGGCAGCCGGGCGGA
>DATMNJ010000245.1:0-2345 GCA_035569175.1 Thermoanaerobaculia bacterium
GCTGTCGGTCCGCAGCACGCCGCACCCCCACACGATCGACGGCTGCGACGCGAACGGGGACGGCAACCTCGATCTCGTCATCGACAGCTGGGCAGAGAACCGGCTGACGCTCCTGCTCGGCGACGGCAAGGGCGGCTTCCAGGTTCCCGGAACGCCGATCGAGGTCGGCCGCAAGCCCTACCGCAACCTGAAGCTGCGCGACGTGGACGGCGACGGCCGGTGCGACATCATCGCGCCGAGCTACGGCGACGGCGTCGTGACCGTGCTGCGCGGCGACGGTCACGGGAGCTTCCGCGCCGGCGATCCGATCCCGGCCGGCCCCGCGCCGTTCACGGTCGACGTCGCCGATCTGAACCACGACGGCAAACCCGACCTCGCCTTCTCGAACTACTCCGGCCAGCTGAACGATCCGAGCGACGACGCGATCACGTTCCTGCTCGGCGACGGGAGGGGCGGCTTCCGGCCGGGCCCGCGTCTGCCCACCGGGGGCGCGCCCTTTCAGATCGCGGCCGGCGACATCAACGGCGACGGCTTTGCCGACGTCGCGACGGCGGATTTCGGCGGGTCCGACCTGACCGTCGCCTTCGGAGGCGCGGACGGCCTGGCGGCGGCGCGAACCGTCCGCGTTCCGCTCGCGAACAGACCCAACCGGGTTCTCCTGGTCGACGTCAACGGCGACGGCAAGGCCGACGCCGTCGTGGTGAGCGCCGAGGGCCGCGACGTGACGATCCTGCTGGCGAAGTAGCCCACCGCGCCCTCCCGTTCGGGAATTGCTGTAGATTTCCCTGCCGACGGAGGAGGACCCAATGCCCGTTCCACCCACCTATCAGGACGCCGATCTCGTTCTGCGCCTCTTCGAGATGCGCCGCGAGGAGAAGTTACGCGTGGCGCGCGAATGGTTCCGAGCGAAATTCTTCCCTCAAACCTTCGAGGACATGAAGGCCATCGCGCTCGGCGCGGGACTCGAGAACCAGCACTACCGGATGGTCACGGGCTACTGGGATCTCGCCGCTTCGTTCGTCGCGCACGGCATCCTGCACCCCGAGCTGTTCTTCGAGTCGGGCGGGGAGGCGCTCTTCGTGTGGGCCAAGATCGGGGAGTTCGTGCCGGAGCTGCGCGAGCTCTACCAGGCGCCGCAGCTGCTGCGCAACCTCGAAAAGGCGATCGCGATGGTCCCGGGGACGGGTGAGCGCATCACGACGTTGCGCTCTCGCATGCCGGCCCTCCGCGACCGGATTCTCCAGGCGGACAAGGGCCGGCCCTAACTTCTCCGGAGACGCGCCGGCTCGCGCCGGGAACCTTTTCGGGCTCCCGGGTTCTCTCTTCCACGAAGGAGAGCCCGATGAGACGCTTGCGACTTCCCCTTCTGGTCTCGGCGATGGTCGTCACGGCGGCGATCGGCGGCATGGTTCTCACGCGCGCGGCGCGGGGGTGGAGATCACCGGCGGAGCCCTCGACCCGGAACGCCGCGGCCTTCGGTCTCGCCCGGACTGACTCGGGCCAGAGCGCCGCGACGCCGGCCGAGCCGTCGGAGCCCTCCGAACCTTCGGGCGGCGCGCTCGCGGCCCGGTTCGCGTCGCTGCGGCTGATCCGGACCGCGTCAATCGCGCTCGAGGTCGCTCGCTACGGCGAGGCCGCGCGCAGGGCGGAGGCGGTCGCCGTCGCGCACGGGGGCTACCTCGCCGACGCCCGCGCCTGGCAGGAAGCCGACGACCGCGAGCGCGGCACCCTGACCCTGCGCGTCCAGGCCGATCGGTTCGACCAAGCGCTCCGCGCTCTCGAGGCGCTCGGCAAGGTCGAGAGCACGAGCGTCGAGACGCAGGACGTCGGCAAGGAGTACCTCGACCTCGAGACGCGCCTGGCCGCCAAGCGAGACACCGAAGGCCGCCTGCGCGACATCCTGCGTACGAGGACGGCCGGGCTCGCCGACGTGCTCGCGGCCGAGAAGGAGCTTTCTCGCGTCATCGAGGAACGGGAGCGGCTGGAAGGCGAACGCCAGTTTTACGACCGGCAACTGGCCCTGTCCACGCTCACGGTGGAGCTGCACGAGCCGACCGCCTTCGTGCGCGAGAGTGCGGTCGCGCCCTTGCGCGAGGCGCTCCGGAAGGCGCTGCCCCTCCTCTCGGCGTCCGTCGCAGCGCTCCTGTACGCGGTCGTGGCGGCGCTGCCGTGGGTGCTCGTCGGCCTCGGGATCTGGCGGCTGCGACATCGCTTCGCGACCCGCCGCCGGATCCGCGCGGTCGTGGAGGGCTAGGGAGTCGCCCCGACGTGGCGTTACAGCGATGCCAGCCGGTCGACGAGGTCCACGACCCGGTTCGAGTAGCCCCACTCGTTGTCGTACCAGG
>DATMNJ010000246.1:0-10198 GCA_035569175.1 Thermoanaerobaculia bacterium
CGGTCGATGAGCCGCGTGATTCCGGGCGCCCGCTCGACCATGCGGCCGGCGATGTCGAGCGTCGGCAGGCCCGCGCCGCCGGCGCCGCGCAGGATGCGCAGGACGTTGTACTGCTGGTCCGTGACGCCGAAGGGCTCGAGGACGCTCGACGTGCGCTGGCGCAGCTCGTCGACGGTCTTCAGGAGCCCGAGGGCGGCCTCGTGACGCCGGGACTGGAAGGGCTTGGTTTGGCGGATCTCGCGTGCAAGGGCGCTCTGTTTCGGTGCCACCGCAATACTCTACCAGTCAATAGATGACTAGTCAAGTATCTCCGATCTACTGGACGCAGCCCCGGGCGGCCACGGCGATCCGGCCCTCGACCCGTCCGCCCCGGACGGCCGCCAGGGCGGCATGCAGGTTCGAAACCGCGCAGGCATGGTTGGGCAGAATGCGCACCCGCTCGCCCACGCGGAAGGACTCGCCGGGAGCGACGGCGAGCACGCCGTGTTCTTCCGAGACGCGTTGGACCCGGGTCTGCCGCCCGACGACGAGGCCGTGGCCGTCGGGAGACGGGCGCATCGGATCGCTCGAAAGCGTTTTCGAGCCTGCGTCCACGACCGCGCGGTCGGCCGCGGGCACGCTGACGACGGTCGCGAGCACCGTCATGGCGCAGTCCTCGAGGCCGCAGCTGCCGAGCGCGACCTGCGAACGGTCGTTGTAGACGTAGGTGCCGGGCCGGCACTCGGTCACGCCGCGGCCGGTCATGGCGGCCGCGGCGGTCGGCGTCGAGCCGAGCGAGACCTCGCCGACGGCGAGCCCCGCAGCGCGCAACGCCTGGGCGGTCTCGGCGACGATGCGGCTCTCCTCGTGGCCGATCCTTATGACTTCGTCGGGCGTGCGGCCGCCGTATCCCTGTCCGCCGTGCGTGAAAACGCCCGACAGCACGAGGCCCGGCTCCTCGGCAATGCGCAGAGCGAGGGCCACGGCCGCCTCCGGGGCGACGCCAACGCGATGGAACCCGCAGTCGACCTTCAGGAGCACGGACAGGCGGCGGCCCGCGGCGTGGAAGACGGCTCCCAGGCTGCGCGCGCCCTCGACGCTGTCGACGCCGACGGAGAGATGGATCCGGTCGGCGAGGACGAGCAGGCGGCGGGCCTTGTCGGCGCCGACGATCGGGTATGCGAGAAAAATGTCGCCGAAGCCCAGCTCCGCGAAGACTTCCGCCTCCGACGTCTTGGCGAGCGTCAGGCCGCTCGCTCCCGCCGCCAGCTGCAGCCGGGCGATCTCGGGCGACTTGTGGGTCTTCGCGTGGGGGCGCAGCGCCACGCCCGCCCGGCGAGCCCGGTCCTGCATTCGGACAACGTTGCGTTCGACGACGTCGAGATCCACCAGGACCACCGGCGTCGCGAGATCTTCGAGCTCCGTCACGGGCCGGACTCCCGCCGGCTGCGCCGGAAGAGGGCGAAGACGAGCGACGAGGGCGCCAGCGCGAAGAGCGCGGCCGTGATCGCTCCCCCGATGAGGGCCGAGTGGATGGCCGGATCGGCCGTTGCAGCAGGCCCCGAAAAGAGGGCCAGGGCCACGAGCAGCCAGAGGCCGACGGTGATCAGCATGCTGAGCGAGACCTTGCGCAGCAGCGGACCGCCGCGGGCGTCGCGGCGGTGGACGAGCCAGGCGCCGTAGAGCAGCAGGGCGTTCTGAAGCGCTCCCGCGGCGTTGACGAGGAGGGTCGCCGACCGGAAGCCCGGGAACGTGGCGAGCACCCACGCCTCGGGGTCGCCAGCCGGAGGCGAGAAGGCTCGCGCGAGGTGATAGAGCGTGTACGGCAGACCGAGGCCGCCCACGATCGCGGCGACCGCCCCGCCGAGCGGCGTGTCCTTCGGCGCGATTCCCCGAACGGCTCCGCGCGAGAGGCGTGCAAGCGGCGAGCCCGGAAGAGCGGGAGGCTCACCCGGCAGGACCCGCTGCTCGCGCAGCGTCGCGGCGGCCTCTCCGGCCACGGCGTCGGCGGTCTCGGGCGTCACCTCCGCCGTGACGGCGCCTTTCAGGGCCAGCCCCCACTCGTCGCTCGACGCCACGAGATCGGCGTGGGAGATACCGCAGCGCAGCGGCAGAAGGGCCTTTCCGAGCTCGTGGGAGCGGACGAGCTCCGCCTTGCACTGCGGCGACGCGAGCGAAGACGCCGAGATGACGAAGAGCGCGGCGCGGCACTCGCGAATCTCCTTGGCGATCCTCTCGAGGTACGACCCGCCCAGCCGGCTCTTCTCCTCGAACCGCCACGTCGTGTAGCCGCGCGCCTCGAGGCCCGCCGCAACCGCGGCGGCGATGCCGGCCTCCGCATGGGAGTAGCTGATGAAAACGTCCGCCATGGTCAGCCGAACCACTCGGCTTCGAGCATGAGCCGCAGCCACTCGCGCTGCTCCGACTCGAGAAGCGCCGCCGACAGGGCCAGGGTCGTGAACCGGGCCCACGTCTCGTCCTCGGGCGCAGGCTTGCGCTCGTGGTCCTCCCCATGGAGGAGTTGCGAGTAGCGGGCGAGCGTGCTCAGCCGCGCGGCGGCGCGGGCCGCATTGCGCGAGTTCTCCAGAGCCGAACGCAGCGTGCGCAGCGCGGTGAAGGCGGCGGGCGCGATGGCGCTCAGCATCAGGAAGTTGCGCCCCCCACCCTCGTGGCCGTATCCGTCGGCGACGACGTGCATCGCGACGAGGACAACGCTCATGGCGAAGGCCAGGGTGGCGAGTCCGGGCCGGTCCCACCAGCGGCCTTCGGCGTCCCGGACCTTGCGCCCGAAGTACTCGAGCTGCGAGTCGAGCCAGGTGGCGCTGTAGAAACCGATGAGCGTCTCGAGCGCCGCAGCGGGCACGCCGCGGCACTCGCTCGGGGTCGGAAGGGGCGTGGAGGCGTCGTGCTCGGCTTCGCTGGCCAGCTGGTTGACGTCGAGGCCCTCGATCAGGGCGACTCGGGGCCCGATCCAGTGCGCCCAGTCGCCGTCCCGGGGCTCCGCTTCGGTCCAGAGACCGGGGTCGATGGCCATTTCGAAGATCAACAGGCGCAGCCTCTCCGCCTTGTACCGCAGGAGGAGCCAGCGCTTGTGCCAGTTCCAGAGGAGTCCCCAGACGACCGCGAAGATGCTGGCGGAAATCAGCACGATTTCGTACACGGGCGGCAGCCGCAGGTCCTGTCTCGAAAGCTGCACGATTCCCAGGATCAGGGCGACCGCGCCCGAGCCGACGGCGGTGTACGCCGTCCAGGTATGGCGCTTGCGCAGGCGGTTGGCCTCGTGGTCGGCTTCGACGAATTTGTCGAAGAGACCGAGCGCCTCGCAACGGCGGAGCAGGAGGCCGATGCGCGTGTGCCTTGGCTCCCACTGCGCCAGCGACCGGACGAACTGTTTGGCGGGATCGGACCGGGGTCCGGTCGAGGGCTTCATCGCTTCTCGATCCGGTACCCGAGCGCGAGGATCGTCTTCACGGTCTCCATCGCCGTCGTCCGGTCGTAGTCTTTCTCCTCCTCGGAGAGCGCGTTGTACGGGACGAGCGAGGGGTGCTCCTTCTTCGCGTCGTCGCGCGCGGGCCCGTACCGCCAGCCCGCGGCCATGCGCTGCTTCGCCCAGTTCTCGTGCGTGTTGCGGGCGAGCAGCTCCGTCAGCTCGGCGATGTCCCGCGGCAGCCGGACGCTCGATGTATCGCGGGGCGCCGGCTTGTAATCCACGGCGGGGCCTCCTTGCGCGCGCTTGGTGGAGCCTCTTATACACCTGACCGCGCGGGGCCGCTGCGGTAGAGTCTCTGCGCCGACTTCGGGGAGGTGGCATGCGATTCCAGGCACTCGCGGCGGTCGGAGCTCTCGTGGCGGCCCTGGCCTCCGGCCAGACGGCCGACGAGCTGGTCGCCAAGAACATCGCGGCGCGCGGCGGTCTCGACAACCTGAAGGCCATCCGCTCGATGCGGCTGACCGGGATGATGAAAACCGGCGACCAGACCCTGCCGTCCGTCCTCGAGTTGAAGCGTCCGAACAAGAGCCGTTGGGAGTTCACGCTCGACGGGCAGACTGCGGTCCAGGCCTTCGATGGCAAGACCGGCTGGATGTGGATTCCCTTCGCCGGACAGACCGGGCCGCAGGCGATGTCGGACCAGGAAAAAAGGGACGCCGAGCAGCAGGCGGACATGGACGGCCCCCTCGTCGACTCCAAGAGCAAGGGCAGCAAGATCGAGCTCGCGGGCCACGACGCGGCCTTCCGTCCCGGGGACTGGAAGCTGAAGGTGACCCTCAAGTCGGGCGAGGTGCGCTACGTCTACCTCGATCCGAAGACCTTTCTCCAGACCGTGACCGTGATCACGCGCAGTCTGGACGGGGCAGACGTCGAGATCCGCTCGGAGGTGGGCGACTACCGGAAGGTGGGCGCCGTCGTCCTGCCGCACTCCTTCACGGCCACGACCCACGACGGGGACACGCAGTCGCTCAGGTTCGACAAGATCGAGCTCAACGTTCCCATCGACGACGGGCGCTTCCGCATGCCGGCGCCGCCGAAGCCGGCCGCGCCGCCCGATCGGGCCCCGACGCCCATCGTCGGCTGACGCCCGGGAAAGAGAACGACGATGACGCTGCGACGGATCGGACTGGCCGCCGCCCTGGGCCTCGCTCTCGCGGGCCCCGCCGCGGCGCAGGCGAAGCTCAAGGTCTACATCTCGGCGGACATGGAAGGGATCGCCGGCGTGGTCACGGGCGACCAGCTCTCCCCCCAGGGCTTCGAGTACGAGCGCTTCCGGGGCTTCATGACGAACGAGGTGCTCTCGGCCATCGAGGGCGCGCGGGCCGCCGGGGCGACGGAGGTGCTGGTCTCGGACTCGCACGGCAACGGCGAGAACCTGCTCATCGAGCGCTTTCCGAAGGACGTGCAGATCGTCCGGTCCTGGCCGCGGCCCCTGGCCATGATGCAGGGCATCGATGCCAGCTTCGACGCCGTCCTCTTCGTCGGCTACCACTCGTCGACGACGAACCCGGAGGGCGTGCGTGCCCATACGATGTCCTCGGCCCACCTCGCGGACCTGCGCTTGAACGGCGTCTCGGTGCCGGAGGCGGGACTGAATGCCGCGATCGCGGGCCACTTCCGGGTGCCGGTCGCGATGATCACGGGCGACGACGCGAGCGTCAGGGAGGCGCAGGCCCTGCTCGGTCCCGTCGCGGGTGCGGTCGTCAAGTGGAACTACGGGTTTCATGCGGCGCGCACGCTGACGCCCGACGCGGCCTGCGAGCTCATCCGCGACACGACCCGGCGCGCCCTGTCCGATCGCAAGTCCTGGAAGTCGTACGCGGTCACCGCGCCGGTCACCCTAGACGTGCGGTTCAAGAACTACCGGCCGGCGGAGGTGGTGGCCTACCTGCCGGGCATCGAGCGCACCGACGCGCACTCCATCCGCTTCCGCGGCAAAGACATCCTCGAGGTCAGCCGGTTCCTCGAGTTCCTGAACGAGTACGAGCCCGGCCTCGCGCCGTAGACGAGATCTCGCGGAGGAGGCACGAATGAAATTCGAGACGCGCGCCGTTCACGCGGGTGGGGAGCCGGACCCGGCGACGGGAGCCGTCGCGCCGCCGATCCACCTCTCGACGACGTTCGAGCACGGGCCGGCCGCGGAGACGCCGCTCGGGTACATCTACATCCGCGACGCGAATCCGACGCAGGGACGCCTGGAGGAAGCGCTCGCGGCGGTCGAGGGCGGAGCGCGGGCGCTCGCCTTCGGGTCGGGCCTGGCGGCGGCGGCGGCGTACCTGCAGGCTCAGCCGACGGGTTCCCACGTGGTGTACGAGGCCGACGCCTATTACGGCGTGCGCGCGATGGCGACCGAGTTCCTCCCGCGTTGGGGCCTCGAGGCGACGCCCGTCGCGATGACCGATCTCGCCGCGGTCCGCGCGGCGCTGCGGCCGACGACCCGCGTTCTCTGGGCCGAGACGCCCTCCAACCCGCTCCTGCAGGTCTCGGACATCGCCGCCCTCGCCGCGATCGCGCACGGCGCCGGAGCGCGCCTGGTCGTGGACGGCACGTTCGCGACGCCGGCGCTGCAGCGCCCGCTCGAGCTCGGCGCCGACGCGGTCCACCACTCGACCACGAAGTACATCGGGGGCCACAGCGACGTCCAGGGGGGAGCCCTCGTCTTCCGGGAGGATGGCGAATTGGCCGAGGCCGCCTGGCACGTCCGGAAAATCCTGGGCGGCGTCGCCTCTCCCTTCAACAGCTGGTTGATTCTGCGCGGCCTGCGCTCGCTCGCCTGCCGCGTCGAGCGGCAATCGGCCAACGCGCTGGCCATCGCGGCCCGGCTCGAGGCGCACGCCGCCGTGGAAGCGGTCCACTATCCGGGACTCGCGTCGGACCCGGGCCACGCGATCGCGCAGCGGCAAATGTCGGCCTTCGGCGGCATGCTGTCCTTCCGCGTGCGCGGCGGCCGGGACGCGGCGGTCCGGGCGGCCTCGCGCGTGAGGCTCTTCGTCAACGCCACGAGCCTCGGCGGCACGGAGAGCCTCATCGAGCACCGCGCCTCGAGCGAGGGCCCGGGCTCGCAAACGCCCCAGAACCTCCTGAGGGTGTCGGTCGGGCTCGAGCACCCGGACGACCTGATCGAGGACCTCGTGCAGGCGCTCGGCTAACGGTCGCCCAGGAAGTCCTCGACCGCCTTGACGAACAAATCGGGCTGGTCCACGAAGGTCATGTGCCCGGCCTTCGGAAAGACGACGAGCTGCGAGCCCTCGATCTTCGCCTTCATGTCGCGCGAGAGCTCGGGGTCGCACTCGTCGTGGTCGCCGACGAGGATGAGCGTGGGCACCGTGAGTGTCGCGAGCCGGTCGGTGTACTCGACGGATTTCAGGTTCCCGCTGATCACGAACTCGCCGTCGGAGCCCCACATCTGCCGGTAGAGATCCCACGCCATGACGCCCGCGGCGGCCGGGTCGTAGTTGGGATCGGGATGGTTCTGGTAGAGATAGGGGAAGTAGGCCTCGCCCCACGCCGCGATCTCGTACTCGCTCGTGTAGCGGTTCTTCTCGTAGGCCTTCCCGTGGCCGTAGAGGCCCTGCTTCTCCGCGGCTTCGATCCGGGCGCGCAGGTCGGGCGCCATCTTTTCCTTCATCTTCACGAACACCTGGTTCAGCTTCTTCGTGGAAGACCACGTGCTCGCGAGGATCAGGCGCGTCAGGTTCTGCTGGTACTTGAGGGCGTATGCCTGCGCGAGTGCGCCGCCGAACGAGTGGCCGAGCAGCGCCACGCGGCCGAGGTTGAGCGTCTTGCGGACGCCCTCCACGTCCTCGACCATGTTCTCGATCGTGTAGCCGGCAGGGTCCTGCAGCTTCTGAGAACGCCCCGAGCCGCGCTCATCGATGAAGACGAGGCGATGGTTGCGCAAGAGCGGCAGCAGATACGGCAGGAAGTAATCGTGCGAGGCGCCGGGGCCGCCGTGCAGCACGAGCAGGACCGGCCCGTTGCCCATGGCCTCGAAATAGATCAGGACGCCGTTGGCATCCACGTAGCCGTTGGTGATCGGGATGACGCCGGCGTTTCGCGCGCCCTGAGCGCAGAGGGCCGCCGCGAGGCCGAGCGCAAGCAATGCGCCGACGCGTCGGACCCTCGCGCTGTTCCGCCCTGGAATGGTCACGTCCGTCACGCTTTTCCTCCCTGCGGACGCCCGTGCGTCAGTTCTTCTTCAGATACTCCGGGGGCACGACGACCGGCTCCTTCGGCAGGTACTGCGCCGGGATCGGGTTGTCCGCGCGCTCCGTGTCCCAGGCGACCGAGGCGATCCACCAGCGCACCCCGTCGTTGACGAGCTGAATGCTGTTGATCCCCCGGACGAAGGGCTTCTCGTCCGTCGTCGCGCGGCGCGACTCGTACGTCGAGAAGACCTGGCAGACGTTGCCGTAACAGTCGGTCCGGCGCGCGATCTCGCGTTCGAAAAAGGAGGTCGGTTCGCCCTTGGCCTTCGCCGCGGCGGTGCTCTCCCGCACGCGCTGCTCGAACATGTCCACGTCGAGGACGGTGAACATGTCGCTGCGCGGCGTCTTCGGCGGGATGAGCATGCCCACCTGCAGGAAGATCCCGCGCATGCGCTCCCAGTTCGGCGTTCCCGCCGCTTCGTGGCTGACCGAGGCATAGAGGGCCGCGAGGATCGCGTCGACGGAGGACCCGTCGGCGTCCGACGGGCGGGCGGCGGCCGGACGCGCGGGCCGGCGGTCCGGGAGTCCCCCCGGCGTCGGGATCTGCGAGGCTTCCTGCTCGGCGTTGGGGTCGTGCAGCTTCTGCCTCGCGATCGGCGTCACGCCCGGGGGAATGGGCACGGGACTCGGCTGCGGCATGAACTGGGCCGCCAGCGGCGAGACGCTGGCCGCGAAAACGAGGGCACCGGCGGCGGCGAATCCTGTCTTCATCGAGACCTCCCTTTGAACAGACCGGACGTCATCGTACTGCACGAGGATCACGACGGGATCGCGTTCCCGGCGGCCTCGCCGGGCTCAGGATCGACGGCGCCCCGCGAGCCACCCGTCCACCGAGAAGCGGTCTGCCTCGCGCGGGACCATCAGAACGAAGAGCAGCAGCGCGAGGCGCGGGATGACGTGCGTGTGAAACTCGTAGAGAGGCTCCTTTAGGAGGTGCCCGAACGTCACGAGGAGAAGGACGAACCCGAGCGCGAGCAGCGCCTCCCGGGTCCGCCATCCGACGAGCAGGAGCGCTCCGGCGAGAAGCTCCACCACCGGGATGGTCAGCCCCGTCAACCAGAGGGACCACGTCGGGAGGAACGTGTCCGCGTACGGGTCCACGAACCACTTGTGCGCGTGGCCGACGGGCGTCAGCGTGAAGACCTTGTAGACGCCGGCCATGAAGAAGATGAGGCCGAGGATTCCGCGAGCGAAGAAGACCGCCCACGCCCGCCGCTCCGGTTCCGGGACAGCCATCGAGCGCCTCCTTGTCCCCCCGTCGACTTCGATAGACTCCGCGGACATCGCGGCGGCCGGGACCCCGAGACGATACGCCGATAGCGCCGCGGGAGGACGGATGGACGCTGCCGAGTCGAAGTCGCTCCCCGAAAACGCGTACCGGCCTCTTTCTCCCGGCGAGATCTACCAGCCCGTCGTCCCGGCCACCGCCGCGCCGCCCGAGACGACCGGCCGCTCGGTCCTCTGGGGACTCTTTCTCTGCGCGATCTTCACGGCGGCCTCGGCGTACTCGGGCCTGAAGGTCGGACAGGTCATGGAAGCCGCGATCCCGATTTCCATCCTGGCGATCGGGCTCGCCCGCGTCTACGCGCGGCGGTCGAGCCTGCTCGAAAACGTGATCATCACGGGGATCGGCGGCGTCTCCGGGGCCGTCGTCGCCGGTGCGATCTTCACGCTGCCCGCGCTCTACATCCTGAAGCTCGATCCGAAGCCCTGGCAGACGATCTTCATTTGCCTCGCGGGCGGCTGCCTCGGGGTCCTGTTCCTGATTCCGCTGCGCCGCTATTTCGTGCGCGACATGCACGGCCAGTTCCCGTACCCCGAGGCGACCGCGATCACCGAAGTCCTCGTCACCGGCGAGAAGGGCGGCTCCCAGGCCAGGCTGCTCCTCGAGTCGACCGCGATCGCGGCGGTCTACGACTTCTTCGTCACGACCTTCCAGGTCTGGAAGGAGACGGTCGACTTCCGGTTCGTTCCCGCGGTCAACGCCGTCGCCGAGAAGGCGCGGATGGTGCTCCGTTTCGACGCGATCGCGTTCATCCTCGGCCTCGGCTACGTCATGGGTCTGCGCGCCTCCATGCTGCTGTGCGCGGGCGGCGCCTTCTCGAACCTGGTGCTCGTGCCTCTGATCTGGTTCATCGGCCGCCATTTTCCGGACGTGGCGGTCTATCCGGCCACCGTGCCGATCGCCAGGATGACGGCAACCGAGATCTTCCGCGGCTACGTGCGCTTCATGGGCGTGGGTGCGATCGCCACGGCCGGCATCTTCGGCATCATCAAGTCGCTGAAGATCGTCGTCGGCTCGTTTTCGATCGCGGCGAAAGCCTTCCGGCACGGGGAGAGCGGCGAGGTCGAGCGGACGGACCGTGACATGCCGATCATCCAGATCCTGATCGGGGTGGTGGTCTCGGCGCTGGCGGTGGCGGTTTTTCTCGGCCGGCTCGACGCCACGGCCGTCGTCGTTCTGATCGGCCTGGGCATCACGCTCGTGTTCTCGTTCTTCTTCACGTCGGTCGCCGCCAAC
>DATMNJ010000247.1:0-18385 GCA_035569175.1 Thermoanaerobaculia bacterium
TCTCGGCGGTCCGGCTTTGGTCGAACACGACCGTCGGGACATGCCTGACGTTCATGTCGATCAGGCCGAAGAGAAGCAACTGGAAGGCGGGGATGAACAGTGCAAAGCGCAGCGTCCCCCGGTCTCGAAGCATCTGGAGGGCTTCCTTGCGCAGGACCGGGAAGAACCCTCTCATCGTGAGGCCCCCGCGGCCGTCGGGACCTCACCGCGCTGCTCGATCTGGATTTTCGTCAGCCTCACGAAGACGTCCTCGAGAGAGGCCTCGATCGGCCGGATCTCGACGCGGGCACCGGCCGCCTCCCGGAGGTCTCGCGCGATGTGCTCCTCGGAAACGTCCGAGAGCACGAGAAGGTGGAGCGAGTTGCCGAAGATCGTGACGTCCCGCACGTATGGCAAGGCCCGCGCCTCGGTCATGAACGCGGCGACACCCCGCTCGCAAGCGGCTTCGACGCGGCGCGTGCCCTCGGGAGTGACCTCCGGCAGCCGCGTCAGCTCGTTCGGCGTCCCCTCGACGAGCATCTTCGAGAGGTAGAGGTACGCCACGCGGCCGCAGCGCTCCGCCTCGTCCATGTAGTGCGTCGTGACGAGAAAGGTGACGCCGTCCGCGGCGAGCGTGAAGAGAAGGTTCCAGAGCTCGCGCCGCGCCACCGGGTCGATTCCCGCCGTCGGCTCGTCGAGAAACAGGACGCGCGGACGGTGCATCAGGGCCGCCGCCAGCGCCAGGCGCTGCTTCCAGCCGCCCGACAGCTGGCCCGCCAGACGGTCGCGATACGGGCCGATCGAGGTCAGCCCGATCGCCCATTCGCGGCGCTCGACCAGCTGCGCGTGCTTCAGGCCATAGACGGAGGCGAAGAAGTTCAGGTTCTCGAGGACCGTCAGGTCTTCGTACAGCGAGAATTTCTGGGACACGTACCCGATCCGGCGCCGGACCTCTTCGCTCTGCGTCGCCACGTCGAGGCCGTCCACCTTCGCGCTGCCCTCGGTCGGCGCAAGCAGGCCGCACAGGATCCGAATCAGAGTGGATTTTCCGGATCCGTTCGGGCCGAGCAAACCGTAGATCTCGCCCCGCGGCACGTGCAGCGAGACGCGGTCGAGCGCGCGCATCTTGCCGAAGTCGCGCGAGACGGCGTCGACCTCGATTCCGTACTCTCCCGGCACCTTCGCCATCAGGGCTCGGTGAGCCGCACGGTCGCCGTCATCCCGGGCTTGAGCTCGGCAGCCCGATCGACCATCACCTTGACACCGAAGACCTGGTCCATCCTCTGGTCGAGCGTCTGGACGTTGCGGGGCGTGTACTCGGACTGCGTGCGGATCTCGACGACCCGCCCGGGAAATTCGCGATCCCGAAACGTGTCCACTTTGACGGCCGCCTTCTGGCCGACGTGCACGCGGCCGAGGTCGGGCTCGGGCACGAAGACGCGGACCCACAGCTGCGAGGGCTCCAGCATCCGTGCGACCGGCTGGTTGGCGGCGACGAGATCTCCCGGCCGCAGGTCCATCGATTCGATCACGCCGGCGGCGGGAGCCCGGACGATGGATTCCTTCGCCTGGCGCCGCAGGAACGCCACCTGGCCCTCGTCGGCGTCCAACGCCGCGCGGGCGGCTGCGACGTCTTCGGACCGGGAGCCGCGCTCGAGCTCGAGCAGCGTCTCGGAAGCGGTCTTCGCCAGCGTCGCCGCGGCGTCGTAGGCCTGCTGACCGGCGATGCCCTTCTCGAGCAGAGACGCCTGGCGCAAACGCTCACTCTCGGCGTTCTCAGCGGCGGCCCGCGCGCGGGCGATCTCCTCGTTCCTCGGGCCCTGCAGCGTCTTTGCCAGGTTCGCGCGGGACTGCGCGACCCGAGCCTCCTGCTCGACGATCTGCAGGTCGATCAGGTCGGTCTCGAATTGGACGATCGGCTGCTCCGAGGCCACCTGCGACCCCTCCTCGACGAGCACCTTCGCGACCCGCCCGCCCATCAGAGAACCGACCTCGACGTCGCGCGCTTCGATCGACCCGGAGAGAACGAGCGGCTTCACGGTCCCCCGCCGGGCGAACCAGACGGCGCCTGAGGCCGCCAGGGCCGCGACGAGCACGAGCACCAGCCACGCCCGTTTCTTCATTGGTGTTTCCTCCCGGCGGCCATGGCCCCGCGGGACCAGATGTCGAGCACCGTCTCGAGGTAGTCCTCCAACGGCATCGGCTTTTCCAGGATCTCCATCACGTGCTGCAGGAAGACGTACGAGTGAAGCGTCGCCAGAAAGGCGAGCGCCGCCGCCCGCGGATCGCGCAACCGCAGCCGGCCGCGGCGCACCGCGCGGCGCAGGTAGTCCTCGAGGCACCTCAGGTTCTTCTGCGGCGGCGTCGGCCGGGCCGCGGGATTGAAGGGCAGGGGCAGGCGGCCGACTCCCGGAACGGTCTTGGAGTACACCCAGCGGGCGACGATCTGGCGCATCTTCGCCTCGAGAAAGGGGACGAGCGCTTCGCCCGCGCGCCGCAGCACCCGGCGCGGATCCTCGGTGCCGTCGCACTCCTTCAGAAACTCGAAGGGCATCGCCTCCGGCTCCGCCTCCCCCATGCTGGCCACGAAAAGGTCGCGCTTGGTCGGCGCATGGCGCAGCAGCGCCGCGGGAGAAACCCCGAGACGCGCCGCGATGTCCGACAGCCGGGCGCCCTCGTAGCCCTGCTCGACGAACGTCTCGCGGGCGGCGTCGAGCACGTCCTTGCGGGTGACCCGTGCGGTGCGTCCCATAAGTAAATAACTATAAACTAATTTACTAATAAGAGATAACTAGATGTAACCAATTAAATAGCTGTATACAGGTTACATTTCCGAAGGGTTCCCGACCCAACGGGGTCCCTACAGGGTCGCGTAGAACTGGAAGTAGTCCTCCGGCATGTCCGACAGCTTCATCGAGAAGCCGCTCGGCACGAGACGCGCGAGAGCCGCCGGCACCCGAAAAGACCGCATGACCTTTCCTCGCACGGCGATGCGCTTGCCCTCGGTGAGGTGGAGATTCGCCGTGAGGAATGTACCGGGGCTGGGCAGCCGGATCGAGCGCACGAAAATGCCGTTTGGCGACACATCGTAGGTAAAGCCCGTACAGCTCGAGCCCTGCAGACTGAACTCGACGAGAAATCGCCGTTTCTTACGCGCGAAGGTTCGTCGCTCCACCATTGCTGCGTCGTCGGACGGGGGCCGGGGGGTGGTCCCCGTCGGGAGTTCCTCTCAGCCGGATTCTCCGCCCCCGGCGCCGCCGGGCGCAAGGGGAAAGTTCTGCCGCGCGCTATCCCGCCGGCTGCCTCGCGAAGGCGATGCCCCGAACGCGTCCCTCGTCGAGCGTGAAACCGGAGACCTTGCCGTCCGCGCCGCGCGCGAAGGTCAGGCTCATTCCATGGAGCGTGAAGACTCCGGAAACCGTGGGGTTCAACGGATCCTCCGGGAGACCGCGGTGGCGCACGAAGAGCTTCCCGTCCAGGGCCGCGAGCGTCCAGCTCGTGTCGAGTTCGGTGCTCGCGTACGTTCCGGCGAAGGCCGCGAGGTCGGCGGCCGTGGGCGTCCAGAGCGCCACGGGCTCGAAGGTCGCATTCTCGATGCGATCGTCCTCGTCCACGGTCGTGACGACGAGGGTCGGCCGCGCCCCGCGCTCCGCCGACTGCACCTCGACCTCGCTCGTCGCGCCACGCACGCCGTCGATCCGAAACCGCCCGGGGGCCGTCGGAACGAGCGTGACCGCCTGGCGGCCGAGCTGCCCCGAAAGTTTCCCGTCGCGAAGCGCGAGGGTCAGCAGGTGCCCGGACTCGGGATCGCGGTACGCGCCCGCGAGGCTCTGCAGCTGAGCGGCGGGAACGTTCACCCGCGCGGCGGAGGACTTCTTCGGCTGCGGCTTCGGGGCCTCCGGCGTCATCCACGCCGCGAGGTACACCTCGGCGACCTCGTGCGCGAGCCGGGTCGGATTGGCCTCGGCCAGATTGCACAGGCACGCGACCGAGAACTTCTGCCGGGGAAAGCGCAGCAGCTGAGCCCGGTAGCCGACCCAGGCTCCGCCGTGGCTGACCGTCGGGAGGCCCTTGTAGTCCTCCAGAAAAAGGGCCGACGCGTACTGGAGCTTCTTGCCGCTGTTGAGGACGCCGACGACCTGCATCGCCTCGATGAGCTTCCGGTCGCCGACTCTCGGCTCGTAGAAGTTCTGGTCCCAGAGCTGAAGGTCTTCCACCGTCGTTTGCACGCCGCCGTCGCCGGTCTGCTCCCAATCGCCCATCTCGATCCCGAATCCGCCGCCGTCCGCCTTCGCATAGCCCGTGGCGCGGTTCGGGATGATGCGCGTATGCGAGTCGTTGAACTGGGTGTGACGCATCCCGAGGGGTCCGAAGATGCGCGCCGCGGCGAAGTCGCGCAGCGACTGTCCGCTCGCCCGCTTCACGACGACCGACAGGAGGAAGTAGCCGGTGTTCGAGTAGAGGTGCTCGTCGCCCGGCGCGAAGTTTGGCGCCTTCTGCCGCGCGAGGATCGCGAGAGAGTCCGCGTCGGTCGTCAGGTCCTCGGTCCGCACGCCCTGCAGCTCCATGAGCTCGATGTAGTCGCGCAGGCCGCCGGTGTGGTGCAGGAGATTGCGGATCGTGACCCGCTTGCCGTAGTCCGGCAGCTCGGGAAGCCACTTGCGGATGTCGTCGTCGAGCGTGAGCTTCCCGTCGCGGGCCAGCAGATGGATCGCAAAGGCGGTGAACTGCTTGGAAGTCGAGCCGATGTCGAAGACCGTCTGGGGCGAGTTCGCGACGCCGAGCTCGAGGTTGGCCATCCCAAAGCCCCGCTCATAGGCGACCTTCCCGTCCCGGTAGACGCCGAGGGCGCAGCCGGGCGAATCGGAGCGGTCGTACTCGCGGAAGACGGCGTCCACCTTCGCCTTCGCATCGGCCGGGGCGATCTGCGGCGACGCGCTCGCCGTGGCGAGGGTCAACAGGACGGAAAAAATGGAATGCATGCGAGCGCCTCCTCAAACGGCCCGTGAAGTCTATCGCCCGGGGCTCGCGGCCTCGAAGCGCTCGATTTCCCGGCGGCGCTCCTCGGACAGCGGCTTGGACCGCCGCGTCTCCCAGTCATAGCAGACCTGCGTCGTCTTCGCATCGGCGACGAGGCGCCCGTCCGCGCCGGTGACCCGGTAGGTGAAGTCGAAGGACGAGTTGCCCATCCGGGACACGCGGACCTCGACCGTGAGCACCTCGCCCATGTGGGCGGAGGAGCGATAGTCGATCTCCGACCGCGCCACGACGAAGTCGATCTTCCAGAAGTCGTCGGTGCCGCGCATCGCGAGCCAGTATTTCGAGCGCGCCGACTCGAGGTAGCGCAGGTATGCCACGTTGTTCAGGTGCCCCATCGCATCGATGTCGCCGTAGGGCACCTCGATCGTCAGCGTCATTTCGGACCTCGCGCGCCAACGATAGCCCGGTGCCGGTCGATCCAGTAGCCCCAGGGGATCAAGAGCCACATCGCGATGCCCGACCAGGCGACGGCGCGTTCGCTCCGGGGCGGCGGTCCCGCGACGCTGGCGACCCACGCCAGGACGAGAAACGCGACGAGCGCCCACAGGGACCAGCGTCCCGTCCGATCCGACGCCCGCGTCGTTCTCAGGTACACCGCGAGACCGACTCCGAAGACGACGGCCTCGGCCGCCACGGTCAACGGCACCGAGTTCCACAGGCCGAGCCCGACGTAGGGCGGCCCACTCAGGATCGGCATGTCCGGCCGATGCACGAACGCGTCGAGAAACCAGTGGCTCAGGACGCCGACGCCGACGACCATGGCGGCGACCCGCTGCCTCCGGAACAGGAAGTAGCCCGAGCCGAGCAAGACCCCCCACAGCGCGAGGCCCGCGAGCCCGTGGCTGACGGGATAGTCGTAGAAGTCCATGGGCGTCACCGCCGTCGCCCCCGGCGCAATCCGGAAGTGTTCGACGCCCAGAAGCGTCAACGGGAAAAACAGCAGGTCCGCCCACTGGACCGCCAGGAAGAGCGCGCCGAGCGACAGCGCCGGCGCGACCCGCTTTCCGGCGAACCCGAGGCCGAAGTGCCCGAGAAACATGGCTGACGCGGAAGTCTCCGGCCCTCGATCCGGCGGGTCAAGCGAAATCCCTTGATCGCCGGGCGCGAGCCGCACTAGGCTGTTCAGTAAATTAGCAGCCCCTCATTGCATCTGCTCAATTTCGCGGAGGTGCCCTGTGAAGCGAACCGTCCTCGCGATCGCCGCCGTCATCCTGACCGCCCGCGCCTCTCAGGGCGCGACGTGCAGTCCCAGCGTATTCATTGACGCGGTCGCGTATCCCGTCGGTGCGCCGTCCTCGGCCATGGTCGTCGCGGACTTCAACCACGACGGGTTCCCGGATATCGCGACCGTCTCCTCCAACTACTACTATGGCCAGAGCTTTTCCATCTTGCTCGGAAACCCCGACGGCACGTTTCAGACCGCTCTGACCACGCCGCTCAGCCTCGTTTATTTCGCCACGTCCATTGCGGCCGGTCTCGTGGACAACGACGCCAACGTCGACCTCGTCCTCGGGACCTCCGACGGCAACGTGACGACGCTTCTCGGCAACGGCGACGGGACGTTTCAGCCGCCGCTCGTTTCGGCCTTCACCAATCCTCCGGGGATTTCCGCGATCGCGCTCGCCAACATCAACCCGGGCGGGACTCTGGACGTGGTCGCCGTCGGAAGCAGCGGGGTCTCCACGTATTCCGGCAATGGCGACGGGACGTTTGCTCCGCCGGTTCTCTCTCCCGGCGTCTCCGGTTCGTCGCTGGCCGTCGGCGACGTCAACGGCGACGGGAAACTCGACGTCGCGAGCGCCAACAACACCAACGCGGTAGCCGTCTGGTTTGGAAACGGCGACGGAACTTTCAGTCAGCCGTCCCTCGTCGCAGGAGGACTGAACCTCCTCGACGTCCACCTCGCCGACCTCGACTCCGACGGGCACCTCGACATCGTGGCGGTCAGCGGTCAATTTGCGGCCGTCATGCTTGGAAACGGCGACGGCTCGTTCCAGGCCGCCCTCAACTATCCAGCGGGACCGGCTCCCTTCGCACTCGCGATCGGAGACTTCGACGGCGACGGGATCCCGGACCTCGCCGTCGCAAACCAGGGCAACAACGGCTACGCGACGCCGGCCGTCTGGATTCTGGCCGGCCAGGCCGACGGCTCCTTCGTCGGCAAGTCGGCGTTCACTCCCGGGCTCGCCACCACCGCGATCGCCGCGGCCGACTTCGGAAACGACGGCCGTGTCGATCTCGCGGTGACGGACCCCTCCGAGATCGCCGTGGAAGTTCTCCTCGGAAATGGAGATCTGACCTTCCAGGCCGTCTCGACGCAGGCACTGGGGTCCTTTGCGAGCGCCCTTGCGTCCGCCGACTTCAACGGCGACGGCGAGCTCGATCTCGCGACGATTCAGCAGCAGACGAGCGTCGTCGTTTTTCTCGGAGGTCCCGGACCCGTTTTCGTCGCGCGCCCGGCAATCCCTTTCACCGAACAACTCGTCGGGCTCATTTCGGCCGATTTCAACGGAGACGGTCGCATCGACATCATCGCGGTGGGCTACAGTGGATCGGTCTGGCTCCTCGAAGGTGACGGCGACGGCACATTCCAGGCGCCCGTCGTCGTCTCCACCGTCGGCTACGGGGCCGCGATCGTCACCGAAGGTGACTTCAACGGCGATGGGATTCCCGACCTCGCGATCACCGGACCGTTCTCGGGCCCGGGATGGCTGACCCAGGTCCTTCTCGGCACGGGAACGGGGAGTTTTCAGGCTCCGATCCCCAACGCCCTTCCGTCCCCCGTCCAACCGGACGCGGTCATCGCCGCGGACTTCGATGCCGACGGACACCTCGACCTGGCCATGACGACGTCCGTGTATGGTTTCCCCGGTCCGGCGGGCAGCCTGTCGGTCCTGCTCGGAATGGGCGACGGCACTTTCGCCTCGCCGCTCAACTCCCAGACGGGTCAGAACCCGACGTCGCTGGCGGCCGCCGACTTCACCGGCGACGGCGTCCTCGACATCGCCGTCGCCGACAACTCGGACGGCACGATCGCCCTCTTCATCGGCAACGGTGACGGCTCGATGGGGAACGCCACGTACATCGGAAAGGGATGGCGGCCCAACACTCTGGTCGCCGCCGACTTCGACGGCGACGGCAACGCCGACATCCTCACGGCCAACCCCGCCTCGAACAACGTCTCGCTGCTATTGGGTGTCGGCAACGGTCGGTTTCAGTCCCCGGTCTCTCTCGTCGTGGGATACCAGCCCGGGTCCCTCGTCGTGGGCGACGTCAGCGGCAACGGCTCGCCCGGCGCCGTCGTCGCCAACACGGGCGGCCTCGGTGGCCTCTCGCTTCTGATCGGCGCCCGGCTCGGCGTCGCGCCGCTGCCGCCGCTCGGCGCGTGCTCGGGCACCGCCGCTCACCTGCGAGTCTTTGCCAACGGATTCGGCCCCGTCGGCTACCAGTGGCGCAAGGGCGGCGTGGATCTCGTCGACGGAGGAACGATCTCGGGAGCGAAGAGCGCGACGCTCACGATCGATCCCGCGTCCGTCGGAGACTCCGGCGACTACGACGTCGTCGTCACGGACTCATGCACGACGGTCACGTCAAACCTGACGAGCTTCACCGTGACCGATCCGCCCTCGCAACCGACGCTCCTCGCGCCCGCCAGCGTAGCGCCCGGCCTTGCCACGACGGCGGCGGTCGCCAACCCGCAGGTCGGCCATACGTACACGTGGGCCGTCACGGGCGCCACGATCAGCGCCGGGCAGGGAACGTCTCAGGTCACCTTCGTGGCGCCGCTCCCCGGAGCGATGACACTCCAGGTCACCGACTTCGGCGCGCCCGGCTGCGGAACGGCATCGACCATTGCCGACGTGCCGGTCGACTATCTCGACGTCGCCCCCTCGAATCCGTTCCACGCGGACATCGTGACGATCGCCCAAGCCGGCATCACGGCGGGCTGCGGCGGGGGAAACTACTGCCCGACATCGGACGTCTCGCGGGCGCAAATGGCGGTCTTCTTGCTGAAGGCGAAGAACGGTTCGAGCTACGTTCCGCCGGTGCAGGGACCGTTCTTCATCGACGTGCCGAACGGCGCCTTCGCCGCCGACTGGATCAACCAGCTCTACGCGATCGGCGTCACGAGAGGTTGCGGCAACGGCAACTATTGCCCCGACGGATCGGTGACACGCGCCCAGATGGCCGTGTTCCTCCTGAAGACGCTCGTCGGCGGCTACTACAACCCGGACTTCGGTCCCCAGGTTTTCGGCGACGTTCCGCAGTTCTCGTTCGCCGCGAACTACATCCTGGACCTCTACAACCGGGGGATCACCGGCGGCTGCAGCGCCAGCCCCCTGCTCTACTGCCCCGACAACCCGGTCAACCGCGGCCAGATGGCGGTGTTCCTCGTGCGGACGTTTCTGACGCCGTAGCGCGGCGCCTCTTCACCGCCGCCCGTGCGCGATTCTCGCGGCCTCGGGGAGGCCGCGCAGGCGCAGCATCGCGGCGATGCCGAGGGCGGGACCGGGCGCGAGGACGGCGAAGGCCCAGCGCCAGCCGATCGCTCCGACCGCGACCGGCACGAGCTCGATCGAGGCCATCGTCAGGAGAAACCCGACGGAGGTCTGGACGGTCAGCGCCGTTCCCATGTACCGGGGGTCCGCGAGCTCCGTGACGCACGCCGAGAACTGGGCGGAGTCCGCGACGACGGCGGCGCCCCAGACGGCGCAGACGACGAGCAGGACGGCGGGGGGCGCATTGAACAGCAGGCCGATCCCGAGGCAGCACGCGCCGCTCACGGCCATCGCCCACGACGTGACGAGCGTCCGGCCGACGCGGTCCGCAAGGAGGCCCGCGGCCACGCACCCGGCGGCGCCGCTGCCGAGGACGAGAAACGACGCCCCCTCGGCGAGCGCCGGGCGGACGCCGTGGGCGGAAAAGCTGGCGCGCAGGAAGACGGGGACCCAGGTCCACATCGCGTACAGCTCCCACATGTGGCCGAAGTATCCGAAGTCGGCCAGGCGGACGCCCCGATCTGCGAACACCTTCGCGATCTGCGTGACGTCGAAGCGCGCCGCCGCCGTGCCGTAGGGACCGTCGCCGACGAAGAGCACGACGATCGCGCCGCCCACCACCGCGAGCGCCGACACGACGAGCACGTTGACGCGCCACTGCGAGCTGCCGGCGGCATTGACGAGATACGGGAACGCCTTGCCGAGACAGATGCCGCCGACCAGCACTCCGAGCGCCATCCCGCGTCCACGCCGAAACCAGGTCGCCATGATCTTCATGCCGGGGGGATAGACGCCTGCCAGGAAGAAGCCCGTGAGGAAACGAAGCGCCACGGCGCTGGCCGGGCCCCGCGCGAAGACGACGAGGCCGGCGTTCGACGCCGCGCCGAGCCACGCCGACACGGCGAAGAGGCGGCGGGTCTTGACGATGTCGGGGAGATTGCCGAGGGCGCTCGCCAGCGTGCCGGCCACGAAACCGAGCTGCACCGCCAGCGTCAGCCACGCGGCCGCCGCATCCGTCATGCCCCATTCCGCTTTGAGCGCCGGCGAGACGGCCGACGCCGAGAACCACAGGGACATCGCGAGCAGCTCGCCCATCGCGATGAGGACCAGAGCCCGCCATCGGGCGGGCGATTCCGCGGGTGTCGGCTCGGGCGCCATCGCGTGAGCTTGCCACAGGGGCGTTCCCGGTTCTGCTACGCTCGCACCGGACACGCATGAGAAAGAGCGGCCCGGTCCTGCTGTGCGGACTCCTCCTCTTCGCTGCCGCAGGTGCGACGCTCCGCGCCCAGGCGTCGGCCGCCTGCCCGCCCCAGGGCGACGCAAAGAAGCCCGGCATTCAGCAATTGAACGTCCTGCGCGCGCGGCTCGAAGAGCCGTCCGACGACGACTACGACGAGACCGCCGACATCAGTGCATTGATCGCCCCCGGCGACGACAGCCTGCGCTGGCAGAACGACACCGCGGTCGAGATCACGGCCTACGTCCTCGACGTCCACGACGGCGGCGCGACCAGCGCCAACTGCCATTCCTCGAACCCGGCGGACCACGACACCATCCTCGACCTCACGCCCGGGGTCAGCGTCTCCGACAATTCCCACCGGATGATCGCCGTGATCACGCCGCAGTGGCGCCGCATCATGGCGAAGAACCGCATCGACTGGTCGACGCCGTCGATCCGCGCGAAGTACCTGCAGCAATACGTCACCGTCCGCGGCTGGCTGCTGTTCAACTCCGAGGCCGCGGCGAGGTCGGTCAACACGGCGCCGCTGGCGGGCATCAACGTCACCCGGGCGACCGCGTGGGAGATTCACCCGGTCTCCGGCATCGAGTTGAACGACGACAGCTTCGAGCAGCAGACGCGACTCGAGCGGCCGGCAGAGCTCTACGCCAGGTCGAACGCCAAGAACTCCGAGCCCTGATCCCCGCCCGAGAACCGGAACTCGGTTTCCCCTGACGCGGCCAGGCCATCGCCGGCGGAGAGGTCCTTGCCGTTGACCGTGAGGCGGCCCCGCAGCACCTGCACCCAGAGGTGGCGCCCGGCGGGCAGCGTCAGCGCGAGCGACTCTCCCGATTTCAGGATCGACGCGTAGAGGTTGACGTCCTGGCGCAGGCCGATCGCGCCGTCCGCGCCCGAGCCGGAGGCGACCAGACGCAGCGTGCCCGCCTTCGCCGCGTCGTCGAACCGCTTCTCGGAATAGCGCGGTGCGGCGCCCTCGGCGTTCGGCAGTATCCAGATCTGGTAGAAGTGCACGGGCTCGGTCTTCGAGCCGTTGAACTCGCTGTGCCGCACGCCCGTCCCGGCGCTCATGTATTGCACGTCGCCCGGCGCAATCGCCGATCCGTTGCCCAGGCTGTCCCGGTGCGCGAGCTGGCCCTCGAGGACGTAGGTCACGATCTCCATGTCGCGGTGGCCGTGCGTGCCGAATCCCTGGCCGGGCTCCACGCGGTCCTCGTTGATCACGCGCAGCGCGCGGAAGCCCATGTTGCGCCCGTCGTGGTAATCGCCGAACGAGAACGTGTGGTACGTGTCGAGCCACCCGTGGTCGAAGTGCCCGCGCTCGTCCGCCCTCCGGATCTGGATCATGGAGTCCCCTTTCCGAGCCGACATACGCGCCGGCACGCCCGTCGGGTTCCGGAAGCTGGCACCCTCCGCGGGCTTAGGGCTCTCGCCACCAGTCTCCGGAAGAGGGGGCCGGCGGCGCCGAGGGCTCGAGCATCTCTCCGGGGCGCGGGAACGCGATCCGGACTCCCTCTTTCGCGGCGGCCGCTTCGGCGCGCGCGGCCGGCTCGTTCCACGCGTGGAACGCGAGGTTGAAGGTCGCCCAGTGGACCGGCACGAGGAGGCCGCCGCCGAGCTCGGCGTGCGCCCGGACGAGCTCCTCCGGGTCCATGTGGACGTTCGGCCACGTGGGGCCGTAGGACCCGAGGCTCATGAGCGCCGCGTCGAACGGGCCATGGGCAGCGCCGATCGCGCGGTACCCGTCGAAATAGCCAGAGTCGCCGCTGTAGAACACACGGTGGCGAGGGCCCGCGACGACCCACGAGCACCAGAGGGTCGTGTCGCGGCCGGTGATGCCGCGCCCCGAGAAATGCCGGGCTGGGGTCGCTGCGACCATGATGTCACCGAACGCGACACTCTCCTCCCAGTCGAGCTCGCGGATCTGCGCGGGCGCGACGCCCCACGTCTCCAAATGCGCTCCGACGCCGAGCGGCACGAGGAAGCGCGTTCCCTTCCGGCCGAGCGTGCGGACCGTCTCCATGTCGAGGTGGTCGTAGTGGTCATGGGAGATCAGCACCGCGTCGAGAGGCGGGAGATCCAACAGCGCGATGGGCGGCTCGAAGAAGCGACGCGGACCGAGGAGCGACGACGGCGAGGAGCGCTCGCTCCACATGGGGTCCGTCAGGAACCGATGCCCGTCGATCTCGACGAGGGCGGTGGCGTGACCGATCCACGTCACCCGCAGGCCCGACGCAGGGGGGGCGGCATAGTCCGCCGCCGCGCGCGCGACGACCGGAATCGGCCGGCGCGGATACCGGGCGGCGGACGCGCCGAGCTGGAGCCACAGCGTTTCGGGGACATCGCTCCCCTTGAGCATCTCGGTCGGGATCATGTTGTGAAAGCGCCCGTCCGCCCAGTGCGGCGAGCGCCGGATGCGATCGAGCCGCTCGCCCCGGGGCCTGGAGCCCACTGCCGCCAGCCAGCCGGTCGAGCGCAAGAGCGCGAACGTGGCCGCGCCCGCGGCGGCAAGAAGCGTCAGTCCTGCCGCGCGAACGCCGCGTCGGAGCGCGGCGCCCCGTTGACTCCGTGTCTTCACCGGGGCGGATTCTATGCGCCGTTCAGCGCGGCCACGGGATTCGAGCCGGTCCGCACAGGGTCCCGGAGGACAGGCCGGCAATCGGCCCGAGCGCGGGCGGTTCTCCCGATGTACGATCCGGTTCGGATCGCATGGCTCGATCGAGCCGATCCAGAGGAGGTTCACTCAATGAGACGCAAGACGAAGAAGGCCCTCAAGCTGTCGGCCGAGCACGCCGCTGTCGCGCTGCACCTGCTCATCGAAGACGGGAAGGTCGCCGCTGCGGATGTGACCAAAGCGCTCAAGAACCGCGAGAAGATGATCAAGGACCTGCGCGCCCGGCTCTCGGACCTCGAGAAGGCCGCCGCTCCGGTGGCCCGCCGGATTGCAAAGGCCGGCCGCAAGGCCGCGCGGCGCGCCGCGCCCCATGCCCGCAGGGCCATCTCGAGCGCGCAGAAAGCCGCCCGGAAGGCTCAGGGCCGCTACCTGGCCGCCATCCGCCGCCTTTCCAAGGAAGCGCGCGCAAGGATCAAGGCGATCCGCAAGCAGTCCGGCGTGGCCGCGGCGATCAAGGCCGCGAGAAAACTGGCGGCATAGGCAACGCGCCCCGGCCGGTCGCGCCCCGGCGGCGTTACCATTTGGACCGATGGAGTACCAGGGCGACGAGCGGCGCTTCGCGCGCTGGACCTGCTCCGCGTGCCGGTCTCCTCGTTTCGCGCCCATTCCGAAGGACGGCCGGCTCAAGTGCCCGATCTGCTACGAGGCCGTCGCCTTCGATCCACACCGGCACGCCCGGCGCGATCCCACGGATCGGGGCAAGGATCCGCGGCAGATCCTGCCCGGACGCTGAAAAAAAGAGAGGCGGGCCGATGCCCGCCTCTCGAGATCACCGAAACAGGGAAACGGTCAGTAGCGGGGACGCGAGCCGGCGCCCTCGGTCTTCGGGCGCGCCTCGTTGACCTTCAGCGAGCGGCCGCCGAACTCGGTGCCGTCGAGCGAGAGGGCCTGCTTGGCCTGATCCGCGTTCGAGAACTCGACGAAACCGAAGCCCTTGGACTGGCCGGTGTCGCGGTCGGTGATGACCCGCGCCGAATCCGGCGTGCCGAACTTGGCGAACATGTCCTGGAGCTGGTCGTCCGAGATGTTGTACGGGAGATTGCCTACGTAGAGCTTCATGGAACCCATCCTTAACAGTGCCGGATTAAGATTTATGGGCGAGAGCGCCGCCGGCGCGGCCTTTCGCATTCTCGTTAGTTTTTCGTTCGGGGTTCGTCAGAACGGGTCTGGCAAAGGCGAGCGAAGCGAGAACGGGGGCACTATACCACCAAGCGGGCGGGCCCGCCGGGACCCCCGGGCATGGTATTGTGAGGGTCTCCGATCCCCCCGACGGTCCAAGTCCGCTTCAGAGCAACCTGCCGTCGCCGGTCTTCGGCGAGAAAGCAGGGGTTTCCCAATGGAAAACACGCTTCGAAACTGGAAGTGCCGCAACTGCGGGCGCGCGAACCGCACGGCGGTCACTCTCGAGGGCACTGCGAAGTGCGAATACTGCACGTACACGATGAGCGTGCAGCCGAGCCGGGTCAAGAACGGCGTGACGCTGCCGTCGAGCTACCCGACGCGCCGTGGGACCGCTCCCGCCGACGCCGACAGGCGCTCCCTCGGCGAAGCCAACTAGGCTCCCCGAGGGTTAGGATCTCCTCCGACCTCCCTTCGCCCCGGGGGGAGCCGAGGAGGCGCACATGAGTTGGACTCCCGAGGACGTCGCCAGGCTCTTCGCCTACGGGCGCTGGGCCACGGCGCAGACGCTCGCATCCGCGGCGGCGCTGACGGCCGACGAGCTCCTCCGCCCGGTCGGCGGCAGTTTCGGCACGGTGCAGGGAACTCTCACGCACATCTACGGCGCCGACTGGGTCTGGCTCGAACGCTGGCATGGCCGATCGCCCGCTGCGCTCCCGGCCTCCGACTCGGCGGCGACGCTCGCGGCCCTGGCGAAGATGTGGGAAAAGGTCCACGATGGCCAGCGCGATTTCGCCGCGTCGGCCTCCCCCGCGAGCCTTTCCGAGCCGCTGACTTACGTCAACTTCGCCGGCAAGACGCTCACCTACCTTCTGGGCGAGACGCTCGTCCACACGGCCAACCATGCCAGCTACCATCGGGGTCAGGTCGCGACCCTCCTGCGCCAGCTCGGCAAGACTCCGATTTCGACCGATTACCTGCGCTACCTGGACGCGGTCGCCGCCCGGTAGCCGACGCACGAGCTCGGCCCGCCGAGAACACCGGCCGGTTTCAGCGCGGCCAGAGCCAGACGAACGTCCCCGCCGTGATGACCGCATAGACGAGGCCGTCGAACATGGACTTCGCCGTCGTCGTCCACTTGCGTGAGTACCAGATCGAGTCCTGCGCCAGCGCGAGCGCATACGCGGCGAAGGCCACGATCGCGGCGAAGTGAAAGATCCGGTGGTGCGGCGCCAGGGGTCCGGCCGCGTGGCCGGCGACGAGGCCCGCCAGGCCGCTGACGACGAGCGTGTAGAGAAACCACTGCGTCAGGCGCCTGCCCATCGCGTATCCGTCCTGTCGCAGCACCGTCATCAGGACGAGGGGCCCCGCCTCCATCTTCTTCTTGTACTCGGGCGTTCTCATCTCGGCCGGGCTGCCCGCGGCGGGAAGAAAGTAGTCGCCGGGAGGAATCGCGAACTTCCGCAGCGCCGCCATGACGTCGTCCTCCGAGGGGACCCGTCCATAGTCGCTGCGGTGGTACGGGAGCACCATGTGGATGATCGAGCTCGCGAGGAACACGAAGACGCCGGACACCAGGACCGGAAGCCAGAGCGACGTCAGAGGAACCATCGGCCACCTCCCTCGTGCGAAGTGCGGGGCGCACGGATTTTGGGGCAAGGATATCGGGTCCTGGTCCGGCTCCAATGAAAAAGGGCGGGGCAAGCCCCGCCCTCGCCGAGCCGACCGGCGGGTCTAGTTGAGGCTCTTGTCCTTGAAGTACTTGGTCCCGCTCAGGTCGACGTTGGCCATCAGCCCCGTGCCGCTGATCTGGTAGATGGCCATCCCATTGACGAAGCCCGTCTGGCCGCCGGCGTTTTCCTTGCCGGCCGTGGCGTTGGCGGAGCCCTGGGCCTGCCAGCCCTTTTCGACGAAGGCATTGAAGGTCGCGCTGTCCTGGAAGAGGAAGACGACCTCGTACTTCTTGCCCCCGAACGCGAGGCCGAACCCGACGGAGCCCATTTCCATGTAGGTGCGCTTCTTGGTCTTGGTCTCGACCGCGACGCCCTTGCCGCCTCCCCCCGAGAAAAAGAAGCCGAGCTTCAGGTTGTCGAACGCGGCCCAGCCGTAGGCCTTTTCGTAGAGCTCCTTCGCGGCCGGGTTTTCCTTGAGCAGCTTGTCGAGGGCCCCGCCTGCCGTGGCGTCGATCTGGCTCCGCTTGGCCTCGACCTTCTGAGCGTTCCACTCCGCCTCGGTCTTGTCCGTCGGGGCCTTTCCCTCCTGGGCCGAGAGAGGCCCCGGCGCGAGGCCGAGGGTGAGCGCGACGGACCCGAAAAGAGCAAATCGTCCGAGCTTCATCATGAGGTCCCCTTTCTTCCCGTCGCCGGGTTGCGTCCCGGAGACGGCAGGATTCTCTCAGACTTTCCGTTTCAATTCGACGAACTCGAGCGCTCTAGCGGTCCGGATCAGCAGTGTGGCCCGTTCCATGAGCCCACTCTCGTCCAGACCCGGAGCTCGCGGGAGCCTCGAGGCCGACGCGCATGGGACCGGGATGCAGGCGGTGTCCGTCGAGAGAGATCTCGCCTCCGGAGCGAGCTCAGTCCGATCGCGGCGTGGCGCTGGCCAGCCCGAGAATCGCTCCGGCAAACAGAAGCGTGTCGGTGAAATAGTTCAGGCCCACCACCTGGACCTCCGCGCTCGGATCGCGCATCGAATCGATCAGGATCGGACCATAGATCACCACCACCAGCAGGACGATCCACGCACCGAGATACGTCGCCATCGTCCGCGTCTTCTTCCCGATCAGGATGCCCGCGCCGCAGACAAGCTCGATGGCGCCCGTGAGATAGGCGACGATCCCACGCCCCGGAATCCACTCGGGCGTGATTTTCTGAAGGGGGACGCCGGGCACGTTCGCGGAATGCAGGAAATGCTGGACCCCGTAGAAGATCGCCGCCAGACCGATCAACACGCGGCTGACGGTGATGAGCGTGTCCTTCATGCGAACGCGTCCAGCCGACATCGCCCCGGCGGCAAGAGCCCAGCCGCCGGCGCCGAACGACATCTCGCGGAACACGATGACCCAGCCATTGCGTTTGCCCGGCTCGGACAGCGCTCCCGGGAAGTGGAGCATTGCGACGAACAAGAACATCATGACGCCGAACAGCAGACCGGACCACTCCACCCGAATGCGCGTGGCGATGCTCAATGCCGCGGCCACCAGCGCGACGCCCACGAAGTACACCCAGAACATCCGCCACGGCATGTAATCCGGCACGAGTCCCGCCATGACGTCCGGGCCCGCGAAGTGTTCCGCGCCGAAGACCGCGAGCGGCATGGCAATGAAGACGTTGCTCAGCGCGACGAGCTTGTCGAGACCGCGAGCCTCGGCGACGGGGCGTCGCGCGCACACGCCGCCGATCAGAAGAACGGCGACGAAAGCAGTCCACATTGCAGCGACCATCCGCGAAATCTCTCCCACAATGACCGACGAGACAAGAGCGTTCTTTTCGGCCGCTCGAACGATCTGCCGCGCAAATCGATGACCCGACTTCTGATGCGACGGGAGGAACTTCTCGCTGAAGTCCGCCACGAAACCGGACGTCCTCCAGTAAATTGAATTGAGGCCGGACTACTTCGCGCCGTCGACGAGCTTCTGGAACCTTGGGTTCTTGCGCAGCGGGTCGACGTTGGGGTCGACCTTCAGCCAGCCGGGCGAGGTAGTACGGGATCTTCAGCAACGGCTCGAGCTGGTCGAGCGCCTTTACGTCGCAGCGGGGTCGGACTGAGTCGACGGACAGGAAGTGGCTCCTCAGAGAGGATTTGAACCTCTAACCCTCCGGTTAACAGCCGGATGCT
>DATMNJ010000248.1:0-3011 GCA_035569175.1 Thermoanaerobaculia bacterium
CCGCGCGAGCACCTGACGTTCCTGCAAGAATCGGCGCCGGATGCCCTCCGAGTCCATGCCGCCCTTGAGCAGCTTCAGCGCGACCCGCTGTTCGAACTGCCCGTCGCGCCGCTCGGCCACCCAGACCTCCCCCATGCCGCCGCGCCCGAGCAGGGAGATGAGCACGTAGGGTCCGACGGGCTTCCCTGCGGCGTCCGGATCCGCTGCCGGGACGGCGCCGAGGTCGCCGAGGCGCGGCGCGTATTCGACGGCTCCCTGCTCGAGAAATCGTCCCGCGGCGCCATCCGCTTCCAGCAACTCGCGCACCAGCCGGGCGAGATCCGGATCCGAGGCCTCGAGCGCCTCGAGCGTTGCCCTCGCCTCGGCCGGCGCAAGCTCGACCAGCTCGCCGAAGACCTCCGCGGCCTCGCCGAGCCGCGCGCCGGGAGCGCGCGTCACGGGACCGCGTCCGTCCCGGAGAGGTTCCGGAAGAGGAAAGCGCGAGCCGCCCTCCACTGACGCCTCACGGTCCGGTCGGAGACCTCCAGCGTCTTCGCGATGTCTTCGACCGAGAGGCCGGCGAAGAAGCGCCACTCGACGATGCGAGCGAGGTCCGGCGCGGCCGTCTCGAGCCGGCCGAGCGCCGCATCGAGCGCGAGCAGCTCCTCGGTTTTCTCCGGCGCGGGCAGGACCGCGTCGGCCTCGTCGAGCGGAAGGTTGGCCTTGCCGCTCCCCCGCTTGCCCCGGAATCGGCGGCGGGCATCGTCGATGAGGACCATGCGCATCGCCTTCGAGGTCGTCGCATAGAAATGGTATCGATCCCTCACCGACCAGGCCTTGCCACGCGAGAGCTTCAGATACGTCTCGTGGACGAGCGCGGTCGTGTTGAGCGTGCCGTGGAGGCCGGACGAGACGATCTCGCGGTGGGCGAGCTTGCGCATCTCGCCGTACACCGCCGAAAAGAGACGATCCACGGCTCCACGGTCCCCCGCTTCAACGGCATGAAGCAGGTTCGTGATCTCGCCCGGAGGAGGCGTTTCTCCTTCCGCCGGAGGGACTTGGGACGTCATCGGGGTTCGGCGCGGAGCATAACCCAGGCCCCGAAAGGGCGAAAAAAGACGAGATTCCGGGCACCGGATTGTCCGGTTCCGGCGCCATTTGGCGAGTCCTTGATCGGAGGCATCCATGAAAAAGACCTGTGTTGCTCTCTCGAGCGTTCTGTTCGCGGTCGCCCTTGCCGGTTTTCGAACCGACGCGGAGGCAACCACCTTCACGGTGACGAGTACCGCGGACTCGGGGCCGGGCTCGCTGCGCCAGGCCATCCTGGACGCCAACGCGAACGCCGGCGCCGACACGATCGCCTTCGACATCGTGGGCAGCGGCGTCCACACGATCGCCCTTGCGACGACCTTGCCGACCATCACGGAAGCCGTGACGATCAACGGGTACTCCCAGCCGGGCGCCTCCGCCAACACGAACCCGCCGAGCGAGGGGACCAACGCCGTCATCCTCATCGAGCTCAATGGCCAGAACGTCCTCAATCTTTCGGGACTGACCATTGGCGCCACAGGCGTCCAGGTCAGGGGCCTCGCGATCAACCGGTGCGCCAGCGGCGTTCTCGTAACGACGGGAGGAGACGGCGCGGTCATCGCGGGCAATTTCCTCGGCCCGGATCCGACGGGAACGACCTCGGGCGGATCCCAGGGACACGGGGTCCACGTGCAGAACGGCGCCAACGTCGTGATCGGCGGAAGCACCCCGGCCGACCGGAACCTCCTCGCGGGAAACACCGGCGAAGAAGCCTTTCTCGAAGGGGGAAACGGCCACGTCGTCCAGGGAAACCTCGTCGGAACCGACGCGTCGGGGATTCGACGGCTCAACGGGTTCGTGTCGCACATCGGCATCACGGTCGCCGCCACCAACGTCACGGTCGGAGGAATGACCGACGGAGCACGCAACGTCATTTCCGGAGAGAACGCTTACGGCATCATCGCCGGGCCGGGGACGGCGATCCGGGGCAACTTCATCGGCACGGACGTCTCGGGAACGATCCCGCTCGGGAACACGGCCGGGATCGAGATCTCTGCGGCAAACGTGACGGTCGGGGGCAGCGCGGCCGGCGCGGGGAACGTCATTGCCGCCAGCGCCGGTGATCCGCCTTACGTCGAAGGCGGGATCTTCTTCTTTGGATCGGGTGGGGCCGGCGCCGTGATCCAGGGCAACTTCATCGGGACGGATCCGACGGGCACGATCAACCTGGGCAACCACGTTTACGGCATCTATGAACCTCCAGGCAACGTCACGATCGGTGGAACGGCGCCGGGCGAAGGAAACGTGATCGCCTTCAACGGAGGCGGAGCCGGCGTGCGCATCGTCGGAAGCGTTGCAATTGGAAACGCCATTCGGGGCAATCGGTTCTACGACAACGGCACGGTCGGGATCGACCTGGACAACAACACGGGGACCAGTCCGGGACCCACCCCGAACGACCCCGGAGACGCGGACACGGGCGGGAACAATCTTCAGAACTATCCGATCGTCAGCTCCGTCGACTACGGCGCCACGACGACGGTCCACGCCAGCCTCAACAGCACTCCTTCGACGGTTTTCGACATCGACTTTTTTTCGAATCCGACCTGTCTCGGCCGGCCCTCTTTGTTTCTTCAGGCCCACGACTACCTGGCCTCGACTCAGGTGACGACGGACGGTTCCGGGAACGCGATGATCGACTTCGTCCTGCCCGTCGCCCTGCAAGTCGGACAGTCCGTCACGGCCACCGCGACGGACCCGGGCGGGAACACGTCCGAGATCTCTTCGGGGCTGCTGGTCAAGACGAATCCCCGGGACGGTTACTTCGGCGGCTCGACCCCGATCACGCTGACCGGCCAGAGCTTCGCGAGCGGCGCCACCGTAACGATCGGCGGGATCCCTGCCACCGACGTCGTCGTGGTGGACTCTCACACCATCACCGCGACGACGCCGGCGCTGCCGGCCGGGAGCCTCAACGACGTGACCGTGACCAGCCCGGCAAA
>DATMNJ010000249.1:0-14314 GCA_035569175.1 Thermoanaerobaculia bacterium
GAGCGCCTCGACGAGCACGCCCGCCGCATCGCCGCGTACTTCCTCGAGGGCGTCGACGCCGCCGGCGGCACGCCGCCCGATCTGCTCCGTGCCGCCGGTCCGGGCAAGCCCGCGCTCCCGTTCGAGTTTCGCGCGCGACCCGCTCCAGGGGAGTAGAGCGCCTCCGTCGTATCATCGCGGAGACGGCGTCCCGCGAGGCGCGGTCCGACGAATCGGAGCTCGGAACTGCCCACCGAAGGTCACATGCGAGGCGGACGCGCGAAATCCCGCGGCGGACGGGCGGGGGGCGGCCGCTCTTGACGCGCACGGAGGCCGGCTGGATCGCGAAGCGAGGCCTTCTTCTCTTCGGGGCCCTCGCCCTGCTCATGTACTGGCCGATGCTGCTCGGCAGGGTTCCGTTTCCGGCGCATGGAGTGATCCAGTTCCCTCCGTGGGATGCATTGAGGGACTCCGGGTACCAGGTGCCTCGGACCGCCGAGATGGGAGACCTCGTCACGGAGCTCTATCCCTGGAAGGCATTCACGCGCCGGTCTCTCGTCGGCGGAACGCTGCCCCTCTGGAATCCTCACTTGCTGATGGGCGCGCCCTTCCTGGGAGACCTCCAGACCGCCCTCTTTTATCCGCTGAACGTCGTCTACTTTTTCCTTCCGACTCCCCTCGCGTGGTCGCTCTCGATCCTGATCCGAACGATTTTGGCCGGAATTCTGGCCGCGCTTCTTGCGAGCGGCCTCGGGGCAAGGCGGACCGCCGCTCTGACGTCCGGCGTGATCTTCGCGTTCTGCGGTTGGGTGACCGCATTCCAGACGAGACCGCACCTGGACACTTCGCTATGGCTGCCGCTGGTCTTCCTGAGCATCGATCGCCTCCAGCGCAAGGCAGACGGCACTTCGATCGTGCTGGCCGCCAGCGCGTTCGCGCTTCCCGTCCTGGCCGGGCAGCCCGAGAATGCCGCGCACGTGACAATGGTCGGGCTCGCGTTCTTTCTCTACAGATGGGCGTGGCCTCGCCAGCCCGCGGCCGGCCCCGGTTCGGGGCGAGGTCGGTTTGGGGCGCTCTTCGTGGCGGCCGGCCTCCTCGCGCTTTGCCTGGCCGCAGTTCAGATGCTCCCAGCCCTCGAGTTCATCGGCCAGCTCGACCGAAGCCTCGCTTCCTCGTGGGGCAGCAAACCCCTGCACGAAATCGCCGCGTTTCTCTCTCGTGACCTCGGCGCAAACCCGAACTCGGCGAATGTTCCGATTCCGGAGAGCGCCGCGTACGCGGGGATGCTGACGCTGCTTCTCGCGCCACTCGCCCTGCTGCACAGGAATCGCCGCGACGCCATCTTCTTCGCCGCGCTCGGAGCCTGCGCCCTGCAGATCGTCTATGGACGGGGACCAGTCTACTGGCTCTCGTTGCGCACGCCGGTGTTGAGCGGCATCCCGAACGGGAGGCTTCTCGTCGTCGCCGATCTCTGCCTGGCCGTTCTCGCAGGATTCGGTATCTCCGCTTTGATGGACGAGGGTCCCGAGCGTCGCCGGTTCTCCGGAAGGTGGTGGCTCCTGGCGGGCGCCGCTTTCGGGATCAGCGCCTTCGGCGTGGCGATCATCCTGAGCCGCGCGAAGACTGGCATCCTTCCGAACCGCCTGGTTTCGCTCTCGACCCTGCGCGGGCCGTTCTCCTCTGCGGTGGTTCTCGCCGCGGCCGCCACGTTGCTCGGGCTCGCGCTGGCGGGCTTTCTCTCGCGAAGGGCTTTCGCGGCCCTGGCTCTGGTCTTCGTCGCCGGAGATCTCGTGACCGCGAGCTACCGGTTTTTCCCATACACGACATCCGGCCAGATTTTTCCATCTGCGCCGACGTTCGAGTTCTTGAAGCTTGATCCCGAGCCCCACCGGGTCGCCGCTGTCGACGTGACGTGGGGATCGAGCTTCGAGCTGATGTACGGCCTCGACTCGGCCACCGGCTATACGGTCTTATTGAAGAGAGTGATCCGCCTGCTGGCGCCGCTCGGAGTCCAGGGCAACTCGACATCGTTGGTCTCCGAGAGGGTGGCCGCATCGCGCAGCCGCCTCCTCGACCTGGCCAACGTGAAATACGTGGCGGCCACGACCTGGAACCGCAGCGCCGACGTCATGGCGTCGAGGCCGGATCGCTTTCGGCTCGTCTTCTCGGACAAGAGCGTCCGCGTCTTCGAAAACCTTTCGGTCCTTCCGCGGGCCTTTCTGGTACCCGCCGCCAACGTGCGGACCATTCCGGGCGAGGAAGATCAGCTTGCCGCCGTATCCTCCCCCGACTTCGATCCGGCTCACACCGTCATCCTCGAGAAGAATCCTCGCGTCGCAGGCGGCCGTGCCGGCGGGAATCGGCCTGGGGTCTCGGCCGTCACCGGATTCGAGCAACGGATCAACGACGTGAGCCTGCGTGTCGAGGCCGCCGAGCCAAGCTTCCTCGTGGTGAGCCAGATGTTCTACCCCGGCTGGACGGCGCTCGTCGACGGCGAGAACGCTCCTCTTCTGAGAGCCGACTATGCGTTCGTGGGCGTGGCCCTCGGGCCCGGAGCTCACGAGGTGCAGTTGCGCTACCGTCCGGACTCCCTTCGAATCGGAGGAGCCGTCTCCGTTGCCGCGCTGGTGGCCTGCGTCGGCCTCTGCGGTGTCCGACGGCGCGCCCCGTCATGATCACGGCCCGGAATCCCGGAAGGCTGGCCCTGCTTCTTCTGCGGCTCTTCTCGATCCTCGTCGCGGCAAGCGCTCTCCTCTGCGGAATGGTGGTCTTGCGGCGCGAAAGGACAGCGCTCGCGGAGCCGGCCAGAACGGCGTTCCATCCGCTGTTCCGGGCTCAACTCGACGAGGTCCGGGGGCGCCTGCCGGCCGGGGCGGAGCTGCTGCACCTCTCCGCATCCCCGGAGTACTGGTACTCGCGGCTCTGGCAGCGCGCCCTCTACCCGGACAACGAAACGATCTTGATGCAGCCCCCGCTGAGCCTGGACCGAGTGCACGCGCTGCGCGCGAAGTACCGCGCGCGGTTCGCGATCTCGGCGGGTGATCCTCCCTTCGACCCGGGATTCCTCTGGAAGATCGATCTGGGTCCGCTTGCCCTCGGTCCGGGTCAAAACTGGTTCGGGGAGCTCGCGCCGTGACGCCCGGGGCGGCCGCGGGAACCGTCGCGGCGGGATTGCTCGCCTATGGCTTCGCGGCGGTCGGCGAGGCGTTGCTGGGACGCGACTCGAAGACCCTCTTCGCGTGGAACGAGTCGTTCCTGATCGGGACTGGCGTATGCGGAGCTCTCCTCTTTCCGTTCTCCCTCATCGTCCCGAAGGGTGCGCTCACGGCCGAATTCGGGCTCATGATCGCCGCCGCGGTCGCCCTCGCGGGGCGACGGATCCTGCGCGGATCGAGCTCGAAACCGCCACGGCCCTCTTCCGTCTCCCGACCGCTGGCCTCCGACGGCATCGCCCTCGCGCTGCTCGCCGCTCTCGTCCTGCTCGCCCTCGGATTTGGCGCGTTGAACCTCCGGTACGGACACAGCTGGGACAGTGTGCAGGTGTGGGGAACTCGTGCCCAGATGCTGTTCGTGCAGGGCGGCCTGTCGCGCCACTGGTTTCCCGAAGAGGCCTACGATACCCGCCTCCTCGGCTATCCCCCGCTCATTCCGCTGTTCGAAGCCCTCCTCTGCCGCGCGCTTGGAGCCTTCGATTTCGACGCGTTCAAGCCGGTCTTCTTTCCCTTCTACGTCTCTCTGCTCTTGGCGACCTATGCAGCCGCCCGGACGCTGTGCTCCCGGCGGTGGGCGCTCGTCGCCACGCTCCTGACCGCCCTGCTTCCCGAGCTGAGCTCCCGCTCCGCCGCGGGCGGTTACGTGGACATGCCCCTCGCGGCGTTCGTGGCAGCCGCCGTCGGGGCGGGCTTGCGAACCGATCGCAAGGAGGGCGGCTGGCGTTCGGCGCTTGCCTGGCTGATGGGCGCCATGACGACGGCCAAGCAGGAGGGCATGGTCCTTGCGCTGATCGCCGCCTGCGCAATCCCCCTCGCGTGGATGATGGAACGGCCACGCCATATCCCGGCGCGGGCCCGGTCGTCGTGGCCGGGCGCCCTCGTCGTCCTCGCTTTCATCGCGGCCCGCATCTCGTACGTGCGTTGGCTCGGAGTCCACGACGCCACGTGGGGCCCTTTCGACGCCGCCCATCGGGCTCGCGCCTTGAAGAGCATCGGTCTGGTCGCCTCCCTCTGCCTGAAGTTCATGCTCGACCCGGCAACGTGGGGCCTCTTCTGGCCGGCCTTCTTCGTCGCGGCCGCGCTCATCGCGGCGTCCGGATCGGCCCGTCCGATGGCCGTGGCCCTCGCCGTGGCCGCGACGATCGCGGTCTACGCCGCGATGTTCCTGATGACGAACTGGGTCATCGAGGAGCACATCACGGGCGCGTACACGCGGCTTCTCGCCCAGCTCGCGCCCGCCGCGGCGGTCGTGATCGCGGCCGCCGGCCAATGGATCTGGTCCCCCCGTCGTCCCGCCGACTCGCCGTCGCGCGCGGCTCGAGCGCCGGCGCCTGCCAACATGCCTTAGTCTCTCTTCGAAATGAAGTTCCTCTGATAGCGCTCGAAGCGGCGGTGGCGCGTTTCAAGGGGTGGCTCGCAATCCCGGCCACGCGGGACCTCCACGTCGACGATCCGCGGACCACCATGTTGCGGCGGGAGATCCTCGAATCGAAGCCTTTCCTGAAAAAGGTGTACCTGCAATGGTACCGGCGCATCCTGGAGTCTCTGCCCCCGTCGGAAGGCAAGGTCCTTGAGCTAGGGTCGGGCGGCGGCTTCCTGAGGCAACTGCTTCCCTCCCTGCTGACTTCCGAGATCGTTGCGTGGCAAGGCGTCGCGCTCGTCGCGGACGGGCAGCGTCTGCCGCTTGCCTCCGGCAGCCTTCGCGCCATCGTGATGACCGGCGTCTTCCACCACCTGCCCGACGCAGAGGCCTTCCTTCGGGAAGCGGCCCGATGCGTCCGACCGGGAGGCGTCGTCACGATGGTCGAGCCCTGGGTTTCCGCCTGGTCGCGGATCGTCTATCGCAGCTATGGTCACGAGCCCTTCCTTCCCGACGCGGCGGAATGGGAGTTCCCCTCCGACGGCCCGCTCTCCGGAGCCAATGGGGCGTTGCCGTGGATCGTGTTTCAGCGCGACCGCGCCCGATTCGAACGGGACCTGCCCGAGTGGTCCGTCGAGCGCGTCGAGCCGTTCATGCCGGTGGCTTACCTGTTGTCGGGCGGCCTCTCGCTGAAATCCCTGATGCCGGGATTTTCCTTCGGTCTCTGGAATCTCGCGGAGAGGTCCCTCAATCCGGTCATGGAGAACGTCGCGATGTTTGCGCTCATCGTCCTGCGGCGGCGGCCGGAATGAAATCTTTCCGGCGCCTTCTGCGGCGCACCGCCCGTCACGCGTCGGCCGCCATGCCGCCGGGACCCGACGCTGAGAGCGTGGAGCGCACGTTCGCCCGACTCGTCGCCCAGCTCGGATTCGACACGAACCACCCCGACTGGAGCGAGGCGCTGCGGCGGCTCCATCGCGTGTCCCGCACGAAGCGCCTCCAGCTGATTCCCGACTTCTTCTACACGCCCGTCTTCTCCCCCGCGGATCTGCCCGCGGGCGCCTGGAGCGGCACCTTTCCAGATTGCGGTTCATTCGATCTCGAGGCGCAGCGAGCCTTTCTCCGCGAGACGCCGAGCTTCGCGAAGGAGCTCTCCGCGCTCCCCTTCGCGCAGACGCCCTCTGACCCCGCGACCTACTGCTGGGGCAACGCGCAGTTCAGCCACTCGGACGCCTCGCTCTACTACTCGATCATCCGGCGCTTTCGGCCGCAGCGCATCGTCGAAGTCGGCGCCGGCCACTCGACCAGGCTCGCGCTCAAGGCGGTCCGGGACAACGGGATCGGCCGCATCCTCTGCATCGACCCTCATGCGCCGCAGTGGCTGGCTTCCCTGGGCGACCCGGTCGAGATCGTCCCGAAGCCCGTCCAGCAGACGCCCGACTCCGTTTTTCTGAGCCTCGCGGCAGCGGACATTCTCTTCATCGACGGGTCGCACATCTCCAAGACGGGCTCGGACGTGAACCACCTCTTTCTGCGGATCCTGCCCCGACTCCCGAAGGGCGTGCTGGTCCACATCCACGACATCTGCCTGCCGTTCGAGTATCCGAAGTACTGGTCCGAAGACGTGCTCTGCTACTGGAACGAGCAGTACGTTCTCGCCGGGCTGCTCGCCAACAGCGCGAAGTACGAGATCCTCGTGGGCGTCTACTTCCTGCAGCAGACCGACATCGAAAGCCTGACGCCCTTCGTGCCGGAGGTCGAGGGAGTCTTTCCGGGCGGAGGGAGCCTCTGGCTCCGAGCCCGGACCTGACTCAGTCCGCTCCCACCTTCGAGGCGACCGCCGCCACGCCCTCGCGGGGGGTGTGGGCCTTCCACGCGACGCCGAACTTCTTCTCGAAGTAGGCCTGGTTTTTCTTCCAGAGCCTGTCGTACTCCTCGGGCGGGAGCTTGCGGAACGCGCCCTGGCCGACGTGGTGGACGTAGGCGTCCTCGGCGCAGGCGACGCGGTAGCCCCTGGCGCGCATGCGGACGGCGAAGTCGTCGTCCTCGAACATGCCGACGCCGTAGGCCTCGTCGAGCGGCCCGACCTCGTCGAGGACCGGGCGGCGGCCGGCGACGCAGTACATGGCGGCGACGCCGATGTCGAAGACGCGGCCGCGGTGCTCGCGGGCACGGCGGGCGGCGAAGGCGGGCAGGTCGGCCATCGACGCGTAGTCGGGCTCGACGCGGGCCTCGTTGCCGCAAAAATTCGTGGTCGGACACAGGAGGCCGATCGAGGCATCGCGGGCGAGGTGGCCGGCGAGCAGGCCCATGAGGCCGGGCGGCACGACCGTGTCGTTGTTCAGGAGGACGACGATGTCGCCCGCGGCGAGGGCAATGCCCTGGTTGTTCGCGGCCGCGAAGCCGCGGTTCTCGCGGTTGAAGACGCAGCGCACTCGCGGATAGGCCATGGCGATCCCGGCGAGATAGTCGGGCGTGCCGTCGGACGAGGCGTTGTCCACGACGATCACGTCGAGGCGCGGCCAGGTCTCCCCGTCGAGGAGCGACGCGAGGCACGCCTTCGTGAGCTCGAGGCCGCCATACGTCACGATGACGACGGAGACGACCGGGTACGCTTCGGCGAGCCCCTCGTGGATCGCCTCGTACCGGTGCGCCCAGTCGTTCTCCTCGGCCACCCGGCGGCGCGCGGCACGGCGCGGGTCGTCGGCGGGCTCGGCGAGCGCGCGGTCGAGCTGGGCGAGAAACTCCGCGTGGCCGTCGGCGAGATAGGAGAGGTCCGCGTAGGGCAAGAGCTCGGTCAGGGCCGGCGCGACGACCGGCTTTCCGCCGTAGAGGTACTCGTAAAACTTGACGGGGTTCGTGGCTTCCGTGATGTCGTTGACGAGAAACGGGATCACGCACGCGTCGAAGTTCCACAGCAGTTGCGGCATCTCGTCGTACGGCCTCTGCCCGAGCAGCCGGACGTTCGGCCGCTCGGCGACGGCGGCGAGGTCCACGTCGAACTGCCCGCCGGCGAGCACGACCGTGGCCCCAGGGTGCCGGTCGGCGATCTTCTCGAGCAGCGGCACGTCCACCCACGAGGCGAGGGCGCCGTAGTAGCCGATGATCGGATGCCGGGCATCGCCGAGGAGCGTGTTGGGGCCGTAACCCCTGCGGTAGTGCTCGGCGTCCATCGCGTTCTTGGCCAGGATCAGCCGGGGTGCGACCCCCTTCCACTTCTCTTCCAGGCGGTCGGCCGAAACGATCGTGGCGTCCGCGCCGCGGACGAGCTTCTCCTCGAGCGAGAGCACGCTGTCGCCGAACCCCGGGAAGTTGGTCCACTCGTCCATGCAGTCGTAGGCGACCCGCCAGCCGAGGCGCTCGCGCAGGCGCAGGGCCAGCGGCGCCCAGAAGGGAATCTGCACCAGGCACACCGCGTCGCCGATCACGAGGTCCGCGGCCAGCTGCTCGAACGACTCGACGAGAACGTCGAGGTCCGCGGCGTCGAGGCGGCCGCTGTAGATGTTGAGCGCACGGCGCGAGCGGATCCGCAGCTCCCCCACCCGCTCGGCCTTTCGCGTCAGGTCCCAGGGCGGCCCGCCCTGGGCGAGGAACCGCGTCGTCGAGAGATAGAAGGCGCGGTGGCCGTGGCGGCCGAACTGGGTGGCCAGCTGCTGGGGACGCTGGAAGCGGAAATCCCAGTCGATGATCGAGAAGACGATCGTGTCGTAGCGGCCGGCCGGCTCCATCGGAACGGCATCGGTCCTCCGGCGGCCGGCCGCCGGCTCCTCCTTCGGAAGCTCGACCATCGCCTGCGCGGCGACCGGGGCGAAGGCGCGGCGCAGCCAGCGGGCGACGGGCCGCGGGATGACCCGCGAGCCGATCGCGAAGAGCGGTGTGCCCGGCGCCGTGGCGCGGCCGGCCGAGCCTCGCACGCGGCCGACGGCGTGGCGGAGGCGGCCGAGGCGCGAATTCTCCCATCGCGCAATCTCGGCGAGAGCCGTCTTGAGATGCTCCTCGCGGGCCTCCGAGACGGAATGCTCGCGCTCGAGCTCGCGCTCGAGGGCGGCGACCCTTTCCGCCATGATCCGGTCCCGGACAGCGACCTCGCCACGCAGGAACTCGATGCCTTCCTGCTGCTCGCGCACGACGCCGTCGAGGCGGCGGATCTCGCGAACGCGGACGGCGATGGCGTCGCCCCTTCCGGAAGGGGCGCCCCTCTCCCCTTCCCTCTCCCGCCGGGAGAGGGGGTTCTCGGGAGCTCTCGCGGGGATTCGATCCAGCCGCTCGCGAAAGGCGCGGTAGCGCACCTGCCACGTGTTCTCGAGCGCCAGTGCCCGGCGGCGGTCGGCGAGAGCGCCCGCCGAGGCGTCTTCGCGCACGGCCCGCTCGAGGGCGGCGGTGAAGCCCGCGCTCGCGTCGTACAGCGTGACGACCTCGGCGAACGGCTCGAGCTCCGGCAACCGCCGGGCGACGATGGGCTTCCCCGTCGCGAGGTACTCGTAGAGCTTGACCGGGTTCGTGGCCTCGGTCAGGGGCGTGCGCTCGAACGGGATCGTGCAGACGTCGAAGCCCGCGACGTAGGCCGGCAGCTTCTCGTACGGCACCTCTCCAAAGCGGTGCACGTTCGGGCGCCCCTCGAGACCCTCGAGCGCGGCGCCCGCCGTGTCGCCGACGAGCGCGAACGACCACTCGGGATGGCGGCGCGAGGCTTCGACGACCGCCGGCACGTCGAACCAGGCCGAGATGGCACCGTAGTAGCCGACGATCGGCCGCGCGAGCTTCGCGAGAGGGCTCGCGCTGCGGGCGGGAAGGTTCGCGAAGCGTTCTGCGTCGGCCGCGTTCGGCAGCCGCAGGGCATCCGCGCGCATGCGGGACACCTTTTCCAGAAGGGGCCGTGACGTGACGAGCACGAGGTCGGCCTCGGAGATCAGCCGCCGCTCGTCCTCTTCCGTGCCCGCGCCGTGCGTCCCGAATCCCGTGTGCTCGTCCATGCAGTCGTAGACGAGGCGCCAGCCGTGCCGCTCCCGGAGCTCCCGGGCCAGAGGCTCCCACGACGGGTACTGCACGAAGAGAACGACGTCCGGCGCGAACCGGCAGCGCTCCTCGAGCGCGGCGATGCCGTCGAAAGCCTGCGCGAGCGTCTCTCCCGCGACCGTCCGGCCGTAGATGTCGAAGTCGTGCTCGCCGGGCAGCCCGATCTCGAACACGCGCTCGGCCACTGCTCGCAGCTCCGGCTCGCGGTCCAGGCCGAGGAATCCCGTCCGCGCGTAAAAAACGCGGTGGCCGTCGGCGGCGAAGCGGGACAGCAGCTGCTGGGGGCGTTGGAACCGGAATCCCCAGTCGATGATCGGGAGGCAGAGGACGTCGAACCGCTCCGCGGGCGGCAGGGAAGCGGCGCTTTCCGACGGTGCTCGGCTCAGGAGCCGTATCTTGCCACGCCTCCCGGCCCGGCGTCAGCGTCCCGAGGGAACGAGCAGATCGACCTCTTCGATCTCGATGGCCGGGCGGCCGTCCCGCTTCTCGACGTAGTCGTACATCCGCTTCCAGACCGCCTCGACCTCCGGAGGCGCGTTGTCGGGGATGTCGTGGTTGCGCCACGTCAGGACCTCGCGCAGGTACGGCTTCCCGCCCGGCTCCGTTCCGCGCACGAGGACGTGCGGCGTCTCGAAGACGAAATCGAGGCGCCGCAGGAGGGGCCAGTGATCCTCACGCATGAGCTTCTCCATCTCGGCCTCCTTGCCGACGCGGACGTGGTACGTCACCACGACCGTCTCGGGGTCCTTCGCGTCGCCGCCCCGGGCGGCCCGGACGGGCGCGCAGAGCGACAGAAGCACGGCGGCGGCGACGGCGGCTCGTCTCATGGATGGGCCCTCCAAGGGACCGGTACGTCGCGCTCCCGCCAAGGTTGCGTTCGCATTCAAAAAACCGGCGGGCCCGAAGACCCGCCGGTGAAGAACGGAAGCCCGAACGAGGAGGGAGCTAGAAGGACAACCGCGCGCCGAACCGCACGACGCGGGGGCTCTGCATCTCGATGATCTGGTTGTAGACGCCCGCCCCGAGCGCCACGTTCGCGTTGCGTTGCAGGACCGTGCCCTGGTTGGTGACGTTGAAGACGTCGGCCGCGAGGGTGATCTCGAGAGGATGCACCGCGATGACCTTTTCGAGCCGCAGGTCGAGCTCGTAGACGTTGGGGTACCGGTTGCTCGAGAGCTTCCCGATGATGTTGTCGCGCGGGCCCAGGCCGTCGCCCGGATCGAACCGGTAATAGTTGATGTAGGGATAGCCTTCGCGCCCGAAGAAGTTGCCCGCCACCGCGAAGCCCGCGGGCAACTGGTACAGGGCGCTGACGTTGAAGAGCCAGCGGGCGTTCAGGAACACCTCGTTACGCGCCCCGCTGGCCGCGCCGGCCGGAAGGGCGGCAATGTCGTCGCCGGCGCACGTGGAACCCGTCTGGATGCCGATCGGCGTGCCCGGCCAGAGCTCGTTGTTGCCGCCGCGGTCGCTCGTCGGGTCGTAGCAGGACCCGGCGCCTCCGTGCTGGTTCCAGTTCTGCCAGGTCGCGCCGCCGCGCACGAGCCACTTGTCCGACAGGCGCTTCTGGAAGGTCAGGTCCAGGCCGTTGTAGGTCGTGTTCCAGTCGGGCCGGTTGCTGAGCGTGACGCCGGCGGGCACGTCCACGCCCGGCTTGAGCTGGTAGTACGGGATGTCGAAGGCCTGGCCGTTGTAGAGCGTCCCCGTCAGCTGGCCGCCGACCTCGTAGTCGTTTTCGGTCAGGCCGGTGCGATGCGGATACAGCGCGCCCTCGTACTTGCGGTACGTGTAGGTCAGTCCGACGACGAGACCGTCGAGGAGCTCTCTCTCGATGCCGCCGATGACCTCGGTGGTCTTGCCGGCCTTGAGGTTCGGATCGACGAGGTTCGCCGAGATCGCCGACCCGGGGTTGGCGGGATCCACGCCGTAGTGCGAGACGAGGTTGTTCAGATTGAGCTCGTTGCGCTGGATGACGTGGTCGCCGTTGGCATCGTTCCAGTAGTAGTAGAGGGCCGAGAGGGCCCCTGCGTTGGTGAAGGCAATCGCGTTGGCCCCGAGCTGATCCGCGTACTGGGAGTAGCTCGCGCGCAGGAGGGTTTTCTTGTCCTGGCCCAGCGCATACGTGGCGCCGATGCGCGGAACCACGTTTTCCCACTTGAAGGGCGTGCTGCCGTCGACCGTCGTGACCGAGGGCAGCAGGTCGGGAATGACCGGGTTGGCCGGCGTCGTCGAGGCGAGGTTCCTGCCCTGCTGCTGGTCGTACCGCACGCCCGCGTTGATCGTGAGGTTGCCGAAGGTCAGGGTATCGGAGAGATACCCGCTGTAGTACTTCAGGCTCTGGTTGACGACCGCCTGGCGCGTCATGATCGCCACCGGGGAGTTGAAGTCGGCCAGATCGCCGTAGTTGCCGTTGCCGGGCCACGAAGACACGGAGTTGACCTGGGTCGTCCGGTAGTTGAATCCGTACTTGAGCTCCTGACCGACGGTCCCCGTGTTGAAGAAGTACGAGCCGCTGGCCGTCGCCTGCTTCTGGGGCCGGTTCGTTCCGGCGAACAGGTAGCTGCCGATGAACTGGCCCTGCTCGTTGATGTAGAGGTTGTTGACGTCCGTTCCGCCCTCCGGCGTCAGCGTGAAGCCGGTCGAGACGGCGGAGTACGACGCCGTCAGAAAGACCGACGAAGAAAAGATCTGGGAGACCTCGCCGCGCCAGATCGTCGTCGGGCCCGTTTGATCCCACGAGGCGGGAGGCGGGCGGTTGAAGCTCACGTTGCGCCCGAACTTCTCCTTGTTGCCGTTGCTGAAGGCGCCGGCGAGCGACGTCGAGTCGAACAGCTGAAGGTTGATCTTGGCGTTGTAGTCGATGAGCGTCGTGTTGTCCGGGTTGCCCTGGGCGTTGAAGAGGTTGATCTGGTTGCGGCCCGCCGCGCCCCAGGCCCAGAGCCGGTCCTGGATCAGCGGTCCGCCGACCTCGATGCCGTAGTCCTGGATCTCGTTGATCCGATTGCCGCCGTCCGTCACGCCCTGCGCCTGGTCCGCCGCGGTGACGTTGTCCCACTGGAGGTCCTTGTTGGCGAGGAAGTACCGCGCCGAGCCGTGCACCTCGTTGGTGCCGCGCTTGGTGACCATGTTCAGCTGAACGCCGGGCGAGGACGCCGTGACATCGCTGCCGCCCGTGGACGCCTGGATCTCCTGGAAGGACTCGAAATCGTAGTAGGCGGGCGAGGAGCCGAGAGCCACCATGTCGGTGATGTTGACGCCGTCCACGTTCCAGGTGTTCTGGCCCGCGTCGGAGCCTTTGCCGACGTAGGTCGACTGCTGGCCGCTCTCGTTGCCGCCCACGTTGACGCGGTCCAGCTGCACGCCCGGCACGGTGCCGAGGATGACCCACGGGTCGCGCGCCGTCGGGATCTGGGCGAGCTCGGTCGAGTCCACGACCGCCCCCGTCTCCACCTTGCGCGTATCGAGCAGCGCCGAGCTTTCGACGACGACGGTCGTTTCGACGTTCGAGATCTTGAGCTGGGCCGTCGTCTCGGTGTTCTGTCCGACCGACACCTTGACGTCGTTATTGGTCACCTTCGTGAAACTCTGGAGCTCGTAGACGAGCGTGTAGACGCCCGGCGAGAGATTGGGGAAGCGGAATTCACCGCGAGAGTCCGTCGTCTGCGTCTTCGCCGCGCCGATGCCGGACAGCGTCACCGTCACGCCCGGCAGCCGGGCGCCCTGCTCGTCCACGACGTGGCCGTAGATGTTGCCGGTCACCTGTTGCGCGGACGCGAGCGGAACGAGCGCGAACAGTGCCGCGAGGACAGCTCCCCATCTCCACCTGGTGGGCCGTCGCGCGAGTCTGTGCCTGTTCATTCTTGCCATTCCTCCTTTACGCCTGCCGCACGGCGGCGCACCGATCGAGGGAGCAACGCCGGTGCCACTGCCGCGCGCGCGGCTGCGCCGGCGTCAGCGGGCCCAGCCGCGAGGATGCGAGGACGAGTCGCGCCGCCGCACGGACGGGCGCGCGCGCCGCCCATCGCCGCGTGGCGAGGAATTCAGAATCGTGGACGCGGACGCGGCATGCCGAACCAGCGGCACGGACGCGGATCGGCGGACCAACGACGCGGCGTCGACGACGAAGGCCGCGAAGCCGCGGACCCGCTCACGAGGCCGCGCTGCGGCGTGGCGGGGTCTCCGGGGATTTGGATGCGCGAGAGCGTTTGGCGGCGCGGAGGGCGGCGCGCGCGTCGTACCGAGCGATCGACGCGAGATTTTCTCGGAAAAGATGTCGAAAGAAGCGATCCGACCAGAGCCCGCCCTCTCCCCGGGGCCTCGACGAGTCCTACCGCCCCGGCACCGGCCTCTCGCCGCGCTCGAGGCGCTTCGCGAAGATGGCGTCGAGTGAGATCGGGCCGGCGCCGTAGGCCCCGAGCCAGAGGAGCACCACGACGAAGAGATATTCCGACATGCTGAAGAGATCCGACAGCTCGTGGATGTCGGCCTTCTTCGCGGTGAGGATGGCCACGATCATCGTCGCGATGAGCGGGAGGCTCGCGACCCGCGTGAAGAGTCCGGCGAGCAGCAGCGCGCCGCAGACGAACTCCAGGGTCGCGTTGAGCGGCGCCTGGAATCGAGGGGCGGGGATGCCGAGTTCCGTGAAGAACCCGATCACCTTGGGCAGGTTGTGGAGCTTGCCCCAGCCCGATTCGAGGAAGATCCACCCGATCGTGAGCCGCGAGACCGTCGGCGGCAGCCACCGCAGGCT
>DATMNJ010000250.1:0-2921 GCA_035569175.1 Thermoanaerobaculia bacterium
CTCGAGGGACCCGTGATGCTGACCAACACCCACAGCATCGGCGCCGTGCACGAGGGCACGATCGCGTGGCGCGTCGCGCAGGGCGGACCCGACGCCACCGGCTACTGGTGGTCCAACCCGACGGTCGGGGAGACCTGGGACGGCGAGCTCAACGACGTCAACGGCTTTCACGTCCGCCGCGACGACGTCTTCGAGGCGCTCGACTCGGCGCGGGGCGGTCCGGTCGCCGAGGGCAACGTCGGCGGCGGGACCGGGATGATCTGCAACGGCTTCAAGGGCGGGATCGGTACGGCGTCGCGCAAGCTCTCGGATGCGGCCGGCGGCTACACCGTCGGGGCCCTCGTCCAGTGCAACTACGGGCGCAAGGCCGATCTCACGATCGCGGGCGTTCCGGTCGGGCGCGAAATCATCGGGGAGGGCGCGCGCGACGACGACGAGGGCTCGATCATCATCGTCGTCGCGACCGACGCGCCCCTCCTGCCGACCCAGCTGAAACGGCTGGCCCGCCGCGCCGCGCTCGGGCTCGCGCGCGTGGGGTCGATCGCCGGCAACGGCTCGGGCGACATCTTCATCGCATTCTCGACGGCCAATCCGGGGGCCGCACGGCCGACGGGCCTCGTCGCGCTGTCGGATCTGCCGAACGACCGCATGAACCCGCTTTTCGCGGCCACGGTGCAATCCGTCGAGGAGGCGATCGTCAACGCGATGATCGCGGCCGAGACGATGAAGGGAGCCAACAACTTCGTCGTCCGCGCCCTGCCGCACGACGACCTCCGGCGGATCCTGAAGAAGTACGGCCGCGTCGTCGAACCGACCCCCTAGGGTTCAGGCACCTGCGCGAGGAAGCGCTCCCAGGCTCCCCAGTACGCCTCCCCGCCCACGGCGTACGTGTCGTTGTGGTGCGCGCCCGGGATGACGAAGAGCTCGCGGGCGCCGAGCCGGCGCGTCGGAACGTAGAGCAGGCGGTCCTGGCGCAGGACGAAGACGGAAAAGAAGAGGACGGCGGCGAGGAGCACGATCCCCACCGCGAGAAAAACTCAGGGTCACGGCGGGGCGTGGCATCGCTAACCTATACTTTCTCACTCGATTTGCTGATTCGTTTCGCGAAAGGAGACTCATGCGATCCGTCCGCCGCTTCCGGGCTCTTCTCGTCCTGCTCGCCGCCCTCGCTGTTTGCGCCACCGCGCGGGCCCAGTCCGCGGCCCCGAAATCCGCGGCCCCGAAAAACGCCCGGGAGACGAAGGGGTCGAGCCCGCCGGACCGCTTCGAGGGCCTCGAGTTCCGGACGATCGGTCCGTTCCGCGGCGGCCGGGTCACCGCGGTGTCGGGCGTGCGCCACGAGCCGCAGACCTTCTATTTCGGAGCGACGGGCGGCGGCGTCTGGAAGACGACCGACGGCGGCTCCAACTGGCTGGTCGTTTCCGACAAGGACTTCAAGACGGGGTCGATCGGCGCGATCGCGGTCTCCGAATCCGATCCCAACGTCGTGTACGTCGGAACCGGCGAGGAGCCGGTCCGCGGGAATGCCTCGCACGGCGACGGGGTGTACAAGTCGACCGACGCCGGCCGGACCTGGAAGAACGTCGGGCTGCGCGACACGCGGCACATCGCGCGCGTGCGCGTCCACCCCAGGAATCCCGACCTCGTGTACGTCGCGGCGCAGGGTCACCTCTGGGGGCCCAACGCCGACCGCGGCATCTTCCGTTCCGAGGACGGCGGGAAGACCTGGAAGAAGATCCTGTACGTCGACGAGAAGACCGGAGCCTCCGACCTCGCGATGGATCCCTCGAATCCGCGCATCCTTTATGCCGCGTTCTGGCAGATGGTCCGCCACCCGTGGGAGCTCGTTTCGGGCGGCCCGGGCTCCAGCCTCTGGAAGTCGACCGACGGCGGCGACACCTGGAAGAAGCTGACGCAGGGCCTGCCCGAGGGCGACTGGGGCAAGGTCGGCGTCGCCGTTTCCCCGGCGCTGCCGAGCCGCGTCTTCGCCTTCGTCGAGGCGAAGCACGGCGGGCTCTTCCGCAGCGAGAACGCCGGCGAGAAGTTCACGCACGTCAACGACGAGCACAAGATCCGCGAGCGGGCCTGGTACTACGCCTGGGTCTACCCGGACCCGAAGAATGCGGACGTGCTCTTCCTGCCGAACGTCCAGATGCACCGGTCGGTCGACGGCGGGAGGACGTTTTCGAACCTGCGCGTGCCGCACGGCGACAACCACGACATCTGGATCGACCCGGACGATCCGAGCCGGTTCATCGTCGGCAACGACGGCGGCGCGACGATCACCTACAACGCCGGGCAGAGTTGGTCCACGCTGTACAACCAGCCGACGGCGCAGTTCTACCGTGTCACCACGGACAACCAGTTCCCGTACTGGGTCTACGGTTCCCAGCAGGACAACTCGAACGTCGCCATCCCGAGCGGCGTGCCCGGCGACTCGATCGGGCGCGGCGACTGGCACGCGGCCGGTGGCGGCGAAAGCGGCTGGATGGCCGTGGACCCGGCGGACCCGAACGTGATCTATGCCGGCGAGTACGGCGGGCAGATCACGCGGTACGACCACCGCACGAAGCAGGTCCGCAGCGTCATGGCCTGGCCCCAGCTGGCCGACGGCCACGCGACGAGCGACCTCAGGTACCGGTTCCAGTGGAACGCGCCGATCATGTTCTCGCCCAACGACCCCAAGGCGCTCTACCACGCGTCGCAGATCCTGCTGCGCAGCCGCGATGGCGGCGAGACGTGGGAGGAGATCTCTCCCGATCTGACCCGCAACGACAAGTCGAAGCAGGGCAAGTCGGGCGGGCCCATCACGATCGACGTCACCGGCGTCGAGCTCTTCAGCGTGATCTTCGCGCTCGGCGAGTCCGCGGCGGATCCCGGCGTCATCTGGGCCGGGTCCGACGACGGCCTCGTGCACGTCA
>DATMNJ010000251.1:0-7095 GCA_035569175.1 Thermoanaerobaculia bacterium
GGCTGGCAGTACATGTCGCTCGTCTTCCATCCGCGCTGCATTTCCGAACAGATGATGCCCGAGATCAACGGCGCATCCTGTCTGGTCTCACAGCCGACCTTCGTCGACGTCCCGAACTCCGACCCGTACTTCCACTACGTCGAGACGGTCTACGTGGACGGGGTGACGAATGGCTGCAACGCGAGTCCGCTCCTGTATTGCCCGACGAATCCGGTCACGCGCCAGCAGATGGCCGTCTTCCTTCTCAAGGCCAAGCACGGGTCATCCTTCGCGCCGCCGTCCTGCGTCGGCACCTTCACCGACGTGCCGTGCTCGAGCCCATATGCCCCCTGGATCGAGGAGCTCGCGGCCGAGGGAATCACCGGCGGCTGCGGCGACGGCAGCACCTACTGTCCCCTCGACCCCGTGACGCGGCAGCAGATGGCCGTCTTCCTTCTGAAGGGCGAGCACGGGTCGTCGTACACGCCGCCGGCCTGCTCTTCCAGCCCGTTCCCCGACGTGGCGTGCCCGAGCGCCTTTGCCAACTGGATCAAGCAGCTCGTCACCGAGTCCATCACCGGCGGATGCGCCGGCGGCGACTACTGTCCGGGCAGCCCGGTCACGCGGGCGCAGATGGCGGTCTTCCTGACGAAGACGTTCAACCTGATCTGGTAAGCAACGGCCGCGCGGCGCACCGCGTTGTAGGCTTGCCCTCGCAATGAGGGCGCTCGTTCTCGAAGACGACGAGCGGCTGCGGTCGCTCGTCGTGCGCACGCTCGGCCGCGGCGGGCTCGCGTGCGACGAGGCGTCGCGCATCGCCGAGGCGGAGGAGCTCCTGGAGCTCCACGAGTACGACGTGCTCGTCCTCGACCGCCGGCTTCCCGACGGGGACGGCCTCGACGTGTGCCGGCGGGCCCGCGCCCGCGGATTTCGCCACTCGATCCTGATCCTGACGGCCATGGACCAGCCCGAGGACGAGATCGCCGGCCTCTCCGAGGGCGCCGACGACTACCTCGGCAAGCCGTTCGACCTCGAAGTCCTGGCCGCGCGCACGCGGGCCTTGCTCCGGCGCAACGAAACCCGGGCGCCCAGAGAGCTCGTGGCGGGCGACCTCAGGCTCGACCCCGGCCGCCGGGCCGCGTGGCGCGGCACGGAGGTGCTCGAGCTGACCTCGCGCGAGTTCACGATCCTGGAGCTCCTGATGCGCTCGCCCGGCGCCGTCGTATCGCGCGAAGAGATCCTCGAGCAGGCGTGGGGCGAGCGCGAAGAGCCCATGTCCAACACGATCGACGTGCTGGTGGGCCGCCTGCGCCGCAAGCTCGACCGGCCCAAACAGGCATCGCGGATCGAGACGGTGCGCGGCATGGGGTATCGCCTGCGATGAGCTGGTTCTCCCTCGACCGCGCCCGCACCCGCATCGCTCTGGCCGGCGCGCTCGTCACCGCGATCCTCCTCGGAGCGCTCGCCCTCGGGACCCGCACGCTCATCCGCACCCTCGCCTTCCAGGAGATCGACGGCGAGCTGGAGACCCTCGCGGTCGCGATCGGCTCGGACTACGAGCTCGTCGGCCTCTCCGAGGAGGAGCGGCAGGCGCTCAAGGCCGGGCTCGAGGCCAACATGTTCGAGTTCCGCCTCGCCAACCACTCGGCGATCCTCTTCAACGGCGACGTGCCGGTCGCGCTGACGGGCGACTTGTTGCGGACCCAGGAGAAGGTCGTCCTGGCGCCGTACCTCGACAAGCCGGAGGTCCCCTACACGGCGGTGGAGCCCTACAGCGGGCAACATCGCGTCTGCCGGTTTCTCGTCGCGCACCTGCAGGGAAAGGCCAAAGGGGCGACGCTCGTCGTGTTTCGTTGGATCGGCCACACGCTCCGTTCCCTCGACCGCGTGGACAAGGCGCTCGCGGGCCTCGTCATCCTGGGCTTTCTCGGTACGGCGGTCATTCTGGCCGTCGCAGTGCACCGCGCGATCCGTCCGGTCGAAGAAGTGACGCGGCTTGCGGAAGAGGCCGAGGCCACGGACCTCTCCCGGCGCGTCCAGGTTTCCTCCGGAGGCGAGGAGTTCCGGCGCCTCGCGGCGGTCATCAATTCGCTCTTCGATCGGCTCGAGCGCGCCTTCCGGGCGCAGCGGCGGCTGGTGGCCGACGCCGCTCACGAGCTGAAGACGCCGACCGCGGTTCTCGTGGGGGAGGCGCAGGACGCGCTGCGTCCCGAAGCGACGGACGAGGAGCGCCGCCGCTCGCTGCAGACGATCGCCGACGCCTCCAAGGGCCTCGCCCGCGAGGTGGACGGGCTGCTGCTGCTCGCCCGCGGCGACGCCGCTCCGCCGCGGCGCATCGAGGAGCTGGATCTTTCCGAGATCGCCGAAGAGGCCGTCGCAACGGCTGCCGCGCTCGGGTCCCGGCGCCGGGTCGTGTGCGCCCTCTCGCGCAGCGGGGATACCCGGCTGCGGGGAGAGCGAGCGGGCCTGCTGCGCCTGATCTCGAACCTCGTTTCCAACGCCGTCCTGTACACGAGCCCGGACTCGATGATCGAGGTCCGGGTGGCAGGGCAGCCGGGCTCGGTCTACGTGGATGTCGCCGACCGCGGTCCCGGTGTCGCCCGCGAGGACCGCCAGCGGATCTTCGAGCGGTTCGTCCGGCTCGACGAAACGCGGGCGAAGAATCCCCAGGGTTCGGGCCTCGGCCTCGCGATCGTCGAACAGGTCGTGACCGCACACGGCGGAACCGTCGACGTGCGCGAGCACGAGGGCGGCGGCGCCGTCTTCCGCGTCACCCTGCCCACATAGGCGGGGTCAGGTCTCTCAAAGTGTGACCTTCCGCCGGGTCGGCGGGGAAAACCGCAATTTGAGAGACCTGACCCCGTTAATGGAGGTAGCCGAGGGAGCGCAGTTCCTTGACGACGTCGCTTTGCTCGCCGAGGCCGTAGTGGCCCATGACCTGCTTCATCCAGGTCTCGCGGGAGGGCGGCTTGTCGGGGCCCTGCGCGGCGATCCACTCGCCCGGGCCCCCGAGGTGCCTCATGAGCGCGTGGTACAGCGCCCGAACGCCGTCGGGACTCGCGGCGGCGAGGTTCGAGGTCTCGCCGGGGTCCTTGGCGACGTCGAAGAGCAGTCGCTCCTGCGGCGTCACGAGAATGAACTTCCGATTCTCTTCGACGACGCTCCCGATCCAGAACGTCCACGCGCCCTCGCAGAACGCGGCTCGTGGCCCGGGCGACGTCGGCTGGTCTCCCGCGAGCGTCGGCTTCAGGCTCCGGCCGCTCCAGCCCCGGGGCCGCGCGACGCCGATCATGTCGAGCAGCGTGGGCGCAACGTCGATGTTCTGCACGAGGTCGGGCACGGCGCGGCCCGGTCCCGACATGCCGGGCGCCGCGATCACGAGCGGCGTGCGGATGACGCCGTCGTAGTACGTCTGCCCGTGGCTGATGACGCCGTGCTCGTCGAACTCCTCGCCGTGATCGGCGTTGAAGACCACGATCGTCTTCTCGGCGAGGCCCGAGCGCTCGAGGTAGGCGAAGAGGGGCGCAAGATCCTCGTCCGTCCAGTGAATCCCCTCGTCGTACATCGCCATGGCGTTGGCGAGGTCGTCCGCGGACGGATGGAGCTTCCCCGCCCGCACGGCCTCGATCCCGTCGAGCGTGAAATCGAACGCGCTCGCAAACTTCCCGTACAGGTTGCGTCGCTCGTGGGCGCGCAGGAAGGGGTAGTGGGTGTCGGTCGCGTAGAGGAACACGAAAAATCGGTCGCGGCGGTTCTTTTCGATCCAGTCGAGGACGTGCGGCATCTTCTCCCGGAGGGACTCCTGGGCGTGGCGGAAGAGGTCCCAGCCCTGGTCGAATCCGAACGGCTTGGACACCCAGCTCTGGACGAAGGCGGCGGTCCGGTACCCGGCGTCGTGGAGCGCCTCGGACACGAGGACGTCCGCCGGCGACGGGCCGGGCGCGATCCCGAGCACCTTCGAGGCGTCTTTCTCGTCTCGCTGCTCCTGCACGGCGAGCTCCGAGACGTAGCGCGAGGTCAGCATCGAGGCGTATGACGGCAGCGTGTACGGCGCCTGGGCGATCGTGCGCGGAAACCGCACGCCCCGCGCGGCGATCCGGTCGAGGTTCGGCGTCGTCGACCGGCCATAACCGTTGAACGAGCAGTGGTCGGACCGGACCGAGTCGAACGAAATCCAGATCACGTTCATGCCGCGCCACGCGTCCGACGGATCCTTGCGGCATGCCGCCGCGCACAGGGCGATTCCGACGACCGCGGCCGCGATGAGGCGCCGCCGCGTCATGCGCGTCTCGCGAGGACGGTCCAGAAGGCCGGCCCGTACTCGAGCAGAAAGCTCCGGATCTCGGCCGCCGTCGTTCGCGGGGCCGCGGCGACGCGCGCGAGGTACGCCGCGACGCGCTGTCCGACCAGCTCGCGCATCGGCCCTGGAACCGTCGCGAGCCCAGCGGCCAGACCGTTCTCGAGGGCGTCGCACTGTGCCAGCACGCCTTCAACCGTGGCGCCGTCGCCGGGCTCCTCCAAGAGCTCGAAGGTCAGCCCGCACTCGCCGAAGAGGCGCTCATAGGAACCGGCGTCGAGGTAGTTGTAGGTGTCGTACCGTCCGCCCGGCGAAAGCAGGCGCACGTAGTCGCTCGCCTGCGCAAAGTCGAGCAGCGTCACGCCGAACAATTGGTGGTGGCCGTCCCTGGCGACGTAGGGCGGCCACGCGCCGTTGGGGATCTCGAGATACGCCACGCCTCGGGGTGCGAGCCAGGCGCGCAGGTTTCGGAGAAATCCCTCGGGCCGAGGCACGTGCTCGACGACGTCGTTGGCGATGACGAGGTCGAATCGGCCGCCGAACGCCGGGTGGTCCCCCGCCGCGTCGCCATGGACGAGCTCGGCATCCAGACCCCGCTCGCGCAGATTGAGGGCGGCGAGCCTGACGTACCGCTCGTCGATCTCGATTCCGGTGACGCGCGCTCCCCTCTCGGCAAAGGCCACCAGGAAGCCCCCGTAGGCGCAGCCGACGTCGAGGACCCGCGTGCGCCGCCCGAATGGGCCGCGCCGGCCGAGGGGAAACAGCCGCTCGAGACGCGCGGCGGCCGCGCGCCCCCGATCGTTGGCCGTGGCGGCATACTCGAAGTGCAGCGGCAGGACCGGGTGATCCGCGAGGTGGGCAAAGTGTTTCGCCAGGGCCTCGTGGTAGGCCTCGCCGCCCGGCGAGCGAAAGTGGGCAAACCGCTCGGCGACCCCTTCCCACGGGGACGAAGCGGGCGCCTCGAGGCTCTGACGGCTGCCATCCATCGCGTCGCGAAGCATATCCGCGCCCGGCCCGCGGCGCGGGTTGTCGCGCGGCCTCGGCTGCGAGAGACTGGCCGGCGATGGAGCGCACCGTCCTCGTCACCGGGTACTACGGCTTCGGAAATACCGGCGACGAGGCGATCCTCTCGGCCCTCGTCGCCGGAATTCGAAAGCGTTTGCCCTCGGCGCGCATCGTGGCGACCTCCGGCGACCCCGGCCAGACACGGCAGCGCCACGGCATCGACGCCATCCCCTGGCGCGACCCGCTGTCCATCGCCGAGGCCGTGCGCCGGTGCCACCTGGTCGTCATCGGCGGCGGCGGCCTCTTCCAGGACTACGGAGGCGTCGAGCCCGGGACGCTCCTGACGCCACGCCACGGGGGCGTCACGTTCTACGCCGGTCCGGCGGTTCTCGCCGCACTCGCGAAGAAGCCCGTCGCTCTCCACGGCCTCGGCTTCGGCCCGCTCGCCTCCGCCCAGGCGCGGCGCATCGTACGCGCCGTCGCCGGAGCAGCGGCGCGCATCTCGGTGCGAGACGCGGCTTCGCGGGCGCTGCTGGCCGAGATCGGCATTCCGGAGACGCGGATCTCCGTCGCCGCCGATCCGGCCTTTCTGCTTTCCTCCGAGCACGTCCGACCCGAGGACATCCTCATCGGCATGGGCCTCGAGCCGCGGGCTCCGATCGTCGGTGTCGCGCTGCGGCCATGGTCGCGGGGCACCGAGGCCGCGGCATGGGAACCGGCCGTCGCCGCGGGCCTGGACCTCTTCGTCGAACGCACCGGCGCCACGCTGCTCTTCGTGCCCTTCGAGAAGAGCCCGTGGACCGGAGACGACGACTTCGCCCTTGCCTCACGCGTGCGCCGTCGGCTCGCCCGTCCGGACCGGGCCGCCGTGCTCTCGGGCCTGCTCGCCCCCCAGGACACGGCCTCGCTGCTGGCCGGCTGCGACCTCGTTCTCGGCATGCGGTTTCACGCCGCGGTCTTCGCGCTCGCGGGCGCCGTCCCGTCGGTGGCCATCGCCTACGACCCGAAGGTCGAGGCCCTGATGGCGCGCGCGGGACTCGACGACTTCGCCGAGCCCGTGGACGGCCTGTCCGCCGCGAGCCTCGCCGCGCGGATGGAGCGGGCCTACGCCGAGCGCGACCGCCTGCGCGGGGCGCTGTCCGCGGCCGCGGCGGCCGAGCGGCAGCGCGCTGCGGAGGATCTCGAAGGCCTCGTTCGCCTCCTCGAGAACCCGCCGGCGCCGCCGGCCGTCGCTCCGGAGATGCTCGGGCTCTTCGACGACGCGCTCGCGGCAAATCTCCAGCGCACGCACGAGCTCTCGGCCGAAGTCGAGATCCTGGGCGCGGACCGCATCGCGCAGCAATTGAGAGTCGGCGATCTCGAGGCCCGCCTGGCCGCGGCCGAGAGCATCGAGGCGGCCCTGCGCGCCTCCAACACCGATCTCGCCGCCGGCTTCGAGGCGGCCGCCGAGGCCCACCGCCGCGAAGTCCTGCTCCTCGAAGGCCAGCGCGTGGAGGCGCGCGAAGAGCTCTACCGGATCCAGACCTCGCGCCTCTGGCGGACGATCAACCTCTACTGGCGCGGGCGCCGCGCCCTCGCGCGCGTCTCGCGCCCCGCTCGAAAGACGCTCTCGTCGCTTCTCGGAACACCCCCCGCGGACTGGGTCGGGGCAGATCCCGCGCGCGCGGCGGCCGCGGCGGCGCTCTCGCCGACGCCGGAGAACCGGTGCGAGATCGTCCTTCTTCCCTCGTGCGGCGACACTCTCGCCCGGGACGCCCGCCGCCTGGCCGCGGCCGGGCACCGCGTGTTCGCGATCGATCCCGGCCTTGCTTCCG
>DATMNJ010000252.1:0-4272 GCA_035569175.1 Thermoanaerobaculia bacterium
CGCGACGATCGAGAACGTTCCGAAACGCGGGACGGCCATCGAACGGCTCCGACGGCGGAGGCCCCTATATCGGTTTTCGCGGCGCGCGGGCGGCGCGCCGCCGGTCGAGGGTGTCGAGAATCCGCTCGCCCCGGTCGCGGGCCGAACGCCAGTCGCCGTCGACGTTCCGCATCCGTGCCGCGGAGAGCTCCTGCTGGAGGTCCGCGACCTCGACGCCCTCGCGCGCGGCGACCGCGAGCAGGCGCTCCACGATTTTCAGGCGGTTCCCGACGGGCTCTTCGTCCTCCGGTGTCGGAACGCCGCGGTCGGAGCCCGCGTCGTAGGCGATGAGGCCTCGGGGGAATTGGAGGAGTTCCGGCTCGGTCTCGTCCTCGTCGAGCCGGTCCGAGATCGTGAGGAGGATCCGCTCCGCGCCCGCCACGTCCCCAGCGACGATGGCGCCGTTCGCCGCAGTGAGCCGGCGCTCGAGGTCCGGCAGGGGTCGGCCCGCCTCGCGCCGTTCCTGGAGACGATGCCGAACTCCCTCGACGAACCCCTCGAGCTCGGGGCCGTCCGAACCGGAGGTCCCCGCGCGCGGCGGCGGGCTACGCTTCCGCATCGGCGGTCGGTGGGGGGGCTGCGCGGGCGGCCGCGCGTTTCGGCATCGGGACCCGTTCGCGGACCGCGGTCCAGATCGCGTCGACCTCGTTCCAGAACGCTTCATCCGCGCCGTTGGCCGCGAGGGCGGACTCCGCCGCCGTCGCGTGCGCGTTCAGGTCGTCGGCGGGCCACCCGCGCTTCGCGGCGAACGCGGCGGTCGCCTTCGCGAGCGCGACCTGTTGGACGGCGAGGCGCGCGAGGCGGCGCCGCTCCTTTTCGGCGGGCTCGGAGGCGAAGTCGGGGTCCCACTGGGGAGGCATAGGCGCAGGGATCGCGACGCGGAGATCCTTGAACGGCACCGGCATCGTCGGCCAGCGCGGCTCGGCGAACCGGATGGACAGTTGCTCGAGCGCCTTCTCGGCGGCGACGAGCTCGCCGGCCGCGTACGCGGCCTCGGCGCGCTCGAGCGGGTCGACGAGCTCGACGGACGGAGCGCCCTTCCAGAGATCGAGCTGGAGCGCGACCCGGCACGGGGCGATCTTCCGCAGCACCCGCCGTTCGGGAGAGACGGCGACTGGAGGGGGCGGCGGGGGAGCGGTTTCGGGGGGACGGTTCGGGGCTCCGGGCATGAACGCGAGCGATGTCTCAGAGGAACGACTCGAACTCGCGCGTGACGTCCGGGTACTTTTCGTGGACCGCCTTCAGGATGTTGTGGACGGACAGTTTTTGGAGCTTGACGCCCTGGAGCGCGTCGACGACCTTGTCGAAGGTGGCGTCGGAGAGCGTGCACAGCTTCTCCTTCGCGAGCCAGTTCCGGTAGAGCTTCTCCTCGAAGCGCCCGCGCCAGCCCTTCTCGTACGCCTGGAAGAACTCCTTCGTGGGCGTCTTCGCGACGACCGACTGCGCGGCGACCTCGCCGCAGATCTTGCCGGCGATGCAGCCGTTCGCGATGCCGCCGCCCGTGAGCGGGTCGATCATCCGCGCCGCGTCGCCGACGAGCATGATGCCGTCGCCGGCCGTTTGCTTGAGCGGCGGGGAGATGGAGACGCCGCCGCCGACGACATCGATCGTCTTCCCCTTCGAGTACGCCGGGTGCTTTCCGATCCAGGCGTCGAGGTAGGTCCGGGCCGCCGCCATGTCGTGGATCTGGCTCAGCTGCACGCCGATGCCGACGTTGGCGAGCCCCTCCGCCTTCGGGAAGATCCAGACGTAGCCGCCCGGGGCGACGGAGCCCAGGTAGAAGTCGCAGTAGCGAACGTCGCAATCGACGTTCGTCATCCGGTATTGGAGGCAGGAGTCCATGTCCTTCATCGCGATGTTCGTCGGGATCCCGGCCCACCGGCCGACCTGGCTCTCGAACCCGTCGGCCCCGATGGTGACGGGCGCGCGGATCTCGAACGGCTCGCCGAACCGCTTCGCCTTCACGCCGACGACCTTTCCGTTCTCCTTGAGGATCCCCGTCGCGGCGGTCTTGAGCATCAGTTCGGCGCCGGCGTTGGCGGCGTCGATCGCGAGTTGCTTGTCGAACGCATCGCGCTCGACGACGTAGCCGACCTCGTTCCCCGCGTGCTTTTCGTTGATCTCGAGGACCTGCTCCGACGGCGAGAAGATCCGCGCCCCCTCGACCTCGACGTTGATCCAGCGGTTCGACGGGACGATGCCGACCTCCTTCAGCCAGTCCTTGCTCATTCCCTCGCCGCAGCGGACGGGGGAGCCGACCTCCTGGCGCTTCTCGATCATGATCACGCGCGCGCCGCTCTTCGCGGCCCACTTCGCGGTCATGCTGCCGGCCGGACCGGCGCCGACGACGAGGACGTCCGTGGTGAGGTTCTCGACCATGACTATCCCGTTCTCCGAAGCGGGGCGCTCAGCCGATCTCGATGGCGCCGACCGGGCACGCCTTCACGCAGACCTCGCAGCGCGTGCAGATCTTCTCGTCGAACGTGATGCGGGTCTCGTCGAGGTAGATGCAGTTGAGCGGGCAGACGCCGACGCAGGCGCCGCAGTAGATGCACAGCTGGCCCGAGGACTCGATGTGCAGCCCCTTCTTCCCTGGCACGAGTGGCCTCGACGCGTCGGACGGTCCCTTCGCCCCTTAAAGGCTTCCGAGGACGGGACGCGCGCTAGTGCCGGCCCGTCGGCCGGGACGGTGCGGCGGGGTGCTCCGCGAGCCACTTCTCCGCGTCGAGCGCTGCCATGCAGCCGAGACCCGCCGCGCTCACGGCCTGGCGGTAGCGGTGGTCGTAGACGTCGCCGGCCGCGAACACGCCATCGACCGAGGTGCGCGTGATGTCGGTCGTCTTGAGGTACCCTTTCTCGTCGAGGGCGAGGGCGCCGCGGAACGCCTCGGTCGCCGGGTCGTGGCCGATGGCGAGGAACAGCCCTTGCGCCGGGATCGTCTCCCGCTTCCCCGACGGGAGGTGTTTCACCGCGATCCCCGTGACCGTTTCGGTGCCGAGGACGTCCTCGATCACCGTCTGAAGGCGGAAGGAGATCTTCGGGTTCTTCTGGGCTCGCTCCTGCATGATCTTGCTCGCTCGCAGCATGCCGGAGCGGTGTACGATCGTGACGGACTTCGCGAACTTCGTGAGGAACGTCGCCTCCTCCATCGCGGAGTCGCCGCCGCCGACGGCGACGACGTCCTTTCCCTTGAAGAAGAACCCGTCGCACGTCGCGCACGCGGAGACGCCGTGCCCGCGCAGGCGCTGCTCGTTCGGTAGATCGAGCCAGCGAGCGTTGGCGCCGGTGGCGACGATCACGGCGTCGGCGGTGAGCGCTCCGGAGAGTCCCGTGTCGAGGACGAACGGGTGGCGGGTGAGATCGACGCGTTGGACGTTCGAGTCGAGGAACGTGGTGCCGAACCGCGCCGCCTGCTCGCGCATCTTGACGATGAGGTCGGGTCCCTGGATCCCCTCGGGAAAGCCGGGGTAGTTCTCGACGTCGGTCGTCAGCATCAGCTGCCCGCCCGAAGGGACCCCCGAGATGACGAGCGGGGCGAGGGTCGCGCGCGAGGCGTAGATCGCCGCCGTGAGGCCCGCCGGGCCGCTCCCGACGATCGCCAGGCGGACGTGCTTCGGGGCGACCATGACGTCGGCCATCGATGGGCACCGGGGGCGTGGGGAATAACGGCTGCGCCCTTGGTTACGCCCGCGGCTTGGGCAGCCGGACGAGGTCGGGCCCGGCCGATTCCGCGTACTGGCTACGGACGAACAGGAGCGGAGCGGTCTCGGGTCCGGTCTCCATCCGCTCGACCGTTCCGAGGAACAGCGTATGGTCGCCCACCTCGACCGATTTCGCCACCTTCGCGTCGAAGACGGCGACGGCCCCGTCGAGCGCCGCGAGTCCGGAGGATGTCCGATGGATCGCGACTCCCTGGAACTTCGTCTCCGGCGGCGCGATGCGCGCGAATCGCTCGCTGTGCGACCGCTGCTCGGCCGCCAGGAGATTGACGGCGAACCGGCCGGTCCGGGCGACGACCGCCGTCGAGTCCGCCTCGTGCCCGAGGGAGATCAGGACGGTCGGCGGGGCGATCGAGACGGAGAGGAACGCGTTCACGGTGAGCCCGAAGTCGCGCTCGCCGTCGCGGCTGGTCACGACGCTGACGCCGGTCGGCCAGCGCCCCATCAGTCGGCGGAACGCGGTCGCGTCGGCGGGTGGGGCGCTCGTCACTCCTCCCGCCATCGGAACGCGACG
>DATMNJ010000253.1:0-4258 GCA_035569175.1 Thermoanaerobaculia bacterium
GTGTTCACCAACAAGCCGCCGTGCGGCCCCAAGCGCGGGCACGGCACGCCCCAGCCGCGCTTCGCCCTCGAGGTCGAGCTCGACCGGATCGCCTGCGACCTCGGCCTCGACCCGGCCGCGATCCGGCGCGACCACCTTCAGCCCGCCAACTCGCTGACGGCCAACTTCCTGCGCGTGGGCTCGATCGGCCTCGGCGCGTGCATCGACCGCGTCGTCGCCGCCTCCGGGTGGAGGACCCGCCGGGGCAGGCTCCCGCCCGGCCGGGGCCTCGGGATTGCGTGCTCGTCCTACCTCTGCGGCGCGGGCCTGCCGATCTACTGGAACACGATGCCGCAGTCGGGCGTGCAGCTGAAGATCGACCGCGGCGGCGGCGTCACCGTTTTCTGCGGCTCGACCGAGATCGGACAGGGGTCCGACACGATCCTCGCGGCGATCGTCGCCGAGGTGCTCGGAATCGATCCCGGCGACATCCGGATCGTGACCGGCGATACGGACCTCACGCCGGTGGATCTGGGTTCGTACTCCTCGCGTGTCACGCTCATGACCGGCAACGCCGCGATCCAGGCGGCCGAGCGCGCCCGGGAGATGCTCGTCGCGGCGGCCCGCGGGAAGCTCGACATTCCCGCCGAGCGCGTGGGCCTCGCAGACGGCCGCGTCTTCGACGTCGAGCACCCCGAAAGGGGGATGACGTTCCCCGAGGCCGCCGTCGCCGCGGAGTCGAAGTTTGGCACGCTCGGCACCGTCGGCTCCTACGCGCCGCCGCCGTCCGCCGGCCGCTACCGCGGGGCGGGGGTCGGGCCGTCGCCCGCGTACTCGTACTCCGCCGCGGTCGTCGAGGTCGAGGTGGATCCCGGGACCGGCATCTACACCGTGCCGAAGATCTGGATCGCGCACGACGTCGGCAAGTGCATCAACGCGGCGCTCGTGATGGGCCAGGTCGAGGGCTCCGTGTACATGGGTCTCGGCGAGGCCATGATGGAAGAGATGGCCTATCGCACGGACGCCAACGACAACGTCGTCCACAAGTTCCCCTCGATGCTCGAGTACAAGAGCCCGACGACGATGGAGATGCCCGAGGTCGCGACGTTTCTCGTCGAGGATCCCGACGCGAACGGCCCCTTCGGTGCGAAGGAGGTCGGCCAAGGCCCGCTCCTGCCGATCCCGCCCGCGGTCGCCAATGCCGTCTTCGACGCCGTCCGCGTCCGGGTCGACGAGATCCCCGTGACGCCCGAGAAAATTCTGAAGGCGTTGAAAGCGAAGGCCCTGGGCAAGCCCGCGCGGTATGGACCCGAGCGCTTCCCCGAGGTGCCCTATCCCACGCCGATCCACGTGCGCACGCCGGCCGAGGGCGGCGATGGAAAGGCATCGGACGCGCCGGTGACGGCCGCCGGAGGAGTGCGATGACAGGGCTGGACGCCCCTCACCCCATCCCTCTCCCGCCGGGAGAGGGGGCCTTTATTTCCCCTCGCCCCCCGAAGGGGGGAGAGGGTCAGGGTGAGGGGGGCGTGCTCCGATGATGCGCCTGCCGAAGTTCCGCTACTTCGCGCCGAGGAGCGTGAAGGAGGCCCTCCGCATCAAGGCGGGCGAAGGGTCCGGCGCCGCGTTCGTGGCGGGAGGCACCGACCTGTACCCGAACATGAAGCGGCGCCAGCAGACGCCGAAGGTCGTGATCGGGCTCTCGCGCGTCGCGGCCCTCGGCCGGCTGCGAGCGGGAGAAAGCGGCCTCGCGATCGGCGCGGCCGTGCCCCTGTCCGCGATCGAGCAGCACCGCCGCGTGCGCCGCGCCTACCCCGGGCTCGCCCACGCGATCCGGGAGATCTCGACGCCGCCGTTGCGCAACATGGGCACGCTCGGCGGCAACGTGCTCCTCGACACCCGCTGCAACTACTACGACCAGAACTACGAGTGGCGCCAGGCGATCGACTTCTGCATGAAGAAGGACGGGACGATCTGCTGGGTCGCGCCCGCCTCGTCCAAGTGCCTCGCCGTGCAGTCGGCCGACTCGGTGCCGATCCTGATCGCTCTCGGCGCGCGCGTCGCGCTGGTATCGCCGGAAGGGGAGCGCGAGATCGCCCTCGAGGAGCTGTACCGGAACGACGGCATTCATTACCTGACGACCCGGCCGGACGAGCTCCTCACGGAGATTCGCGTGCCGAAGCCGGACGGCTGGACGGCGTCCTACAAGAAGCTGCGCCGCCGGGGTGCGTTCGACTTCCCCGTGCTCGCGGTCGGCGCTGCCGTGCTCCGGGAGGGGGGCCGCGTCGCCGAGGCGCGGATCGTCCTCGGGGCCGTCTCGTCCGCGCCGGTGCGCGCGTCGGCGGCGGAGGCGGTCCTGGTTGGGCGCCCGCTCGACGCGGCGGCGATCGGCGAGGCCGCGGAGGCGGCCGCCGGCCCGTCCCGGCCCATGGACAACACCGACTTCTCCTTCCTCTGGCGTAAAGAGATGACGAAAAAGTGGGTTGCAGCCGCGCTGTCCGAGCTCTCCGGTCCGTCAGGCTCCGCACCTTAAGGCCTCCTTAAGGTGGCCTTGCCCCTCCCGGGACCCCGCTGCTATACTGCCCGCCTTCTCGTAATCGCTCGTCTTCCACGCACGCTTTCGCGCTGGCTGAAGTCCGACGAATCACACGGGAAGTCGGATTCGCCGAGCGGCGCGGCGGGTTCGGACGATGTGACGCCGGATTTTAGGACTCTGTTTCGATGAAACTTTACGTTGGTAACCTTCCCTACAACACCACCGAGGACGATCTCCGCACGCTCTTCTCCCCGCACGGCGCGGTGACTTCGGTCGCGATCATCACGGATCGCGACACGGGCCGCTCGAAGGGCTTCGGGTTCGTCGAATTCGGCAACGACGACGAGGCGCGCAACGCGATCTCGGCGCTGTCCGGCCAGGAATACGGCGGGCGCGCGCTGACGGTCAACGAGGCGCGTCCCAAGACCCAGGGCGGCGGCGGTGGACGTCGCGACCGCTACTGATCGGATTTCCGAGGAAATCCCGGGGGGCGAAAGCCCCCCTTTTTCATTTTTGCCTGTCCTCCGCAACCCGCCGTCCGAGGGTTTCGACGCGGGCGAATCCCGCCGTAGACTCTCCGCGATGGACGAGCCCCGCCTCGAGCGTTGGTCCAGGGCAGACGGAGCGCTGACCGAGAAGCGGATGATGCGCGTGCTCGAGCTCGAGGGGTACGACGTCCTCGTCTACACCTACCGGGCCGGCACGGTCTTTCCCGAGCACGAGCACGCGCGTGCGAAGTGCGACGGCGTGCTCGAGGGGATCCTCCGCGTCACCGTCGGCGGGGAAACCTTCGACCTCGCGGCCGGTGACCGTCTGTACCTGCCGGCGGGGACGCGGCACGCAGCGCAGGTGATCGGGAGCGGGACCGTGCTCTCGCTCGATGGAACGTTGTGGTGAAAAGGAGGCCGTCATGACACTGAGCGCGTCCGAACGGGAAGTCCTGATCCGCCGCTACGAAGAAGGCCCCGCGAAGGTGCGGGCGGCATGGGAGAAGGTGCCCCCCGAGGCGCGGCAGTGGCGCCCGGCGCAGGGCAAGTGGTCGGCTCACGAGGTCGTGTGTCACACCGCGGACTCGGAGGCGAACGCCGCGCTGCGGATCCGGTTCCTCGTGGCCGACCCGAACCCGACGATCCTCGGGTACGACCAGGAGCGCTGGGCGAAAAACCTCGACTATCACTCGCTTCCGACCGATCCCGCGCTGGAGATGCTCGACGTGATCCGGGCAAACACCCTTCCGCTCCTGAGGGGGCTTCCCGAGGCCGCTTGGGTCCGGGAGGGAACGCACACCGAGTCCGGGCGCTACACCGCCGAGGACTGGCTGCGAATCTACTCCGGACACCTCGAGAAGCACGCGGGCCAGATCGACCGCAACCTGGAGGCCTGGAAGAAGAGGGCCTAGGGGGGCCGTCCAGCGATGGCACGGCGTCGAACGGGATCCTTCGGGCCCCGCGGCCCTCGGGATGCCGGCGCGCCGGGACGCTGCGCGCCTCAGCGCGTCAGCACATCGTGCATCGAGTTTGCGACGATGCGCACCGGCTTCTTCGGCAGCCTGAGCGTCGTCGCGATGGGCACGGACTCGGGGCCCGTGAACGTCACGACGGCGAGCCGGAGGAGCTCGCCCTTCTCGAACTCGATGTACAGCGGCAGGAAGCCGTGGAAATTGGGCGAGACTCCGGCCTGCGAAACCGAGCCCGCGAGCTTGTACTGGTCCCCTCCCACGCTCTGGACGCCGACCTTCACGTCGTA
>DATMNJ010000254.1:0-8760 GCA_035569175.1 Thermoanaerobaculia bacterium
ATCCCCGAGAAGAAACTCCTGCTCGACTTCCACGGCCCGTTCGCGACGTCTCTGGAGCTCAAGGACGCCGGGGGCGACGAAGGCGAGGTCACCGGGACCTACGTCTTCAAGGCTCCGTGGGACCCCATCGAGCAGGCGGCATTGCTCGCCCTCGCGGCGAAGTGGGAGCAGGACCTCGCCGTCAAGAACATCGATTTCGCGATCGTGCCGAAGACGTTCCGGCCGTGCGGCGAGACGTGTTTCACGCTGTCGATCGAGGTGACGGCCGAGAAGCGGTCTCAGAACCGGCTGAAGAAGCTCTTCTCCCAATACTGCGCGCCGATCGCCTCGGCCAACCTCGTCGTCGACAAGCAGCAGCGCGCCTTCGTCCTGACGGACGTGAAGGTCGAGACGCACTGCAAGGGCGTCGTGGGGTTCTTCATCAACTTCCTCACGCCGTTCCTGACCAAGACCTACAGCGAGATGAAGCTCTTCCAGATGCCGCCGGGACTGCCGCTGACGATCGACTCGGTGCGCGGCGGCGCGCACCTGGTCGAGATCGGCGGCTCGATCGACTGGCAGGCGGGCGAGCCGAAGCCCGAGGTCCCGCCCGCACCGCAGCCGGTCGTGGTCGAGCCGGGGACGTAGGCGTCTACTTCCCCGGCGGCGGGATCACCCTTGGGTACCGCTTCAGCATCCCCTCTTCCTTCATCGCCTTCTCGATCGCGTCGATGTCCCAGGGAGCGTCCGTCGACACGACCTCGGCGCCCTTGTCGTTGATGAAGATCATGTCCTCGAGGCGGACGTAGATCTTCTCCTCGGGCACCGTGAGCGCCGGCTCGATCGTGAAGACCATCCCCGGCTTGAGCGGCCCGGCGTGCGGCCCGTCGTCGTGCGTCGCCATGCCGACCCAGTGCCCGAGCGCGGCGTCCTCGCGTCCGGCCGCGGCCTTGTACTTGGTCACGAAGTCCTCGGCGCCCTTGCGATAGATCTCCTTCGAGAACTTGGAGGACGCCAGGATCCCGTCCATGTCGGCCGCCGCTTCCAGCATGATCGCGTGGGCGGTCGCCTCCGGGCGGATGTGCTTCAGGATCGCCCGGTAGCACGCGAGGTAGAAGCCGTAGAGCTCCCGCTGCCACTGGGAGAACTTGCCGTTGACCGGGAACATCCGCGTGACGTCGGCCTCGTAGTACGCGTAGTCGGGCGCGTAGTCCATCAGGAGGAAGTCGCCGTCCTCCATCTTGCGTTTGCCGGCGTTGTAGTGCGGCCACCAGGCATTGTGCCCGCTGGCGATCAGCGAGAAATACGCGTCGCCCTGGGCGCCGTTGCGCCAGAAGACGAACTTGCCGACGGCGTCGAGCTCGTGCTCGTACTCGCCCGGCCGGGTCGAGCGCATGCCCTCGAGGATCGCGAGGCCCGCGAGCTTCGTGGCGTTGCGCAGCAGGACGAGCTCGCGCGGGCTCTTGATCAGCCGCAGTCCGTCGAGCACGGGCGTCAGGTCCCGCACCTCGAAGACCGGGAAGCGCTCGTGCACGAGTGCGACGAAACGGCCTTCCCGCGAGGGCAGGCCGTCGAAGGGGTCGGAGCCGATGTCGGCGATGCTGCGCAGCGCCAGGTCCCGGCTCATCGAGGCGCCCTCGGCGGGCGCGAGCGGCGTGAAGAGGATGCGCAGGCCGGCGCGGTGGAACCGGTTCACGATCTGCTCGGCGAGAAGGTCCGTGCCGAAGACCGCGTCCACGCCCGAGAGCTTCTTCACCTCGTCGGCGTCCTCGGCCGAGAGCGTGCGGCCCTCGCCCTTCTCGCGCCCCTCGTTGCGGTGCGGCAGGAACAGCGTCGTCTTGCGGGTCGCGCCGTCGAGCAGAAGGTAGGCGTGCGGGACCTCGATGCCACAGAGGTAGTAGAAGTCGTTGGACTGTCGGAAGCGCGTGTACCCGGCGGGGCCGGGAGCGCCCTGGACGACGGCGAAGGCCTTGTCGCCGATCGCGTCGTAGACATTGGCGCGGCGGGCCGCGAACTCCTCGGGCGGGAAGTCGGTGGTGAAGGGGCCGAATCCCTCCTGGGCGATTGCCGCGGCGGCGCAGAGTGCGAGGGCGAAGGCGAGAACCAGTCGGCGCATGGATCCTCCTCGAGTGTCCGGGGGATTCTAAACGAGTCGGTTCACCACGCCAGGATGAGCTGGGCCTGGACGACGGCGAAGGGGCCCGGGTCGGGGTTGAAGGCCGGGTTCCAGACGAGCTGGACGTCGGGCTGGAGGCGAATGGTGGGCGAGAGCTGGAGGGTATAGAAGGACTCGGCCGCGTACTCGTTGCGGTGGTACACGGTCTTCGTGGTCGCGGAAGGCTGGCTCCACACGAAGCCGACGCCCGCGAAGTCGTTGGTCAACCTCTTGAGGAGGCCGAGGTTCTCGAGCGGCGACTCGACGACGAAGCCCGTGGCGACCTGGGTCGAGGCGCCCGCGGATACCTGCGATCCGCCCAGGCCGAAGCGGCCGAACCACCCGAAGGGCGACGTGCGGCCGAGCTGCTGCTGGAAGTTGAAGCCGATGCCTCCCTGCGTCGGGCCGCCCGCCTGCGCCAGAAACGGCTGGACGCGATAGACGCCGGGCCCGAGGCCGAGAAAATCCTCGGGTGCGAAGCCGAGCTCCCAGACGACCGACCAGTCCTGCCAGCTGAAGTCGGTCCAGGGCGTCTGTCCGGCGGAGGCGTTGCCGGCGGTCGCGCCGACCATCGCGTAGAAGTCGCCGGCCGGCTGCCACTGCAAGTTGACGGCGAAGTTGTAGGCGGGCAGCGGCAGCACCATGCTGTTGATGAGAGCCGAGTTCAGGAACTGGCCGCGGCCCGAGTTCGCGTAGGTGTTGACGTCGAGGTAGTTGCCCTGCGAGACGACGCCGGCGAGCACGACGACCTCGCCCTTCGCGAGCGACTGCTGCCACGCGAGCTCCGGCACGCGAAACCCGTTCCGATTGGAGATGATGCCCTGCGGATCGACGAGGGTCCCGAGGTTGGCTTTGGCGCTCTGGTTCGCGCCGGCGCCTCCGAGCCCCTCCTTGGCGTTGATTTGGGCGCTCAGCCAACCGGCGCTGCCGGAGACGGGCGCCTCGTACATGGCCCACTTCGTCTGCAGCCGGAAGGTGTAGTACCCCATGTTGGGCGAACCCGACGGCGTGTCGGGGACACCGGTGTAGGTGAAGGTTTGCTCGAGCGAGTAGCGCAGACCGCGGGCGCCGAGCCAGTACTTCGCGCCCTGGACGAGGGACTCGGCCGGGACGATGTCGATGAGCGCGCCCGGCCGGATCGCCGTGTTGCCGAGCTCGTCCTGTGCCGAGAGGTAGGACGCCAGTGCCGGAGGCGTCGCGGGAAAGAGCGTGAAGACGCGCTGCCGGCCCGAATCCATGCGCTGCAGGAGGGCCGGGGACAGTCGCGTTCCGGGCGCGGGACGGGGCACCTGGCGCTCGATCCCGACCTCCGCGGGGGGCAGGAGGCTCGCGGGGAGGTTTGCCGGCGGGACGGAGACGACGTGTCCGAAGCTGTCCACGAGGATCACGTCGCCGGGTGCCGGCGGCGCGGTCGGCTCCGCCGCCGCCGCGGCGACGGCGGCCAGGAAGAGCGCGGCGAGCGGCGGCAGCCGGATCGTCTTGATCGCGCTTTTCTCGGCCGTCGCTCGTCTTATGCCAAAGCGGAGCCCGGGATGCGGTAGCGGCCGACGATGACCGTGACGTTGTCCTTGCCCCCCGCCGCGAGGGCGAGGTCGACGAGCTGGCGGCAGGCGTCGGCTGCGGCGGCACCCACCGCGAGGACGCGTGCGATCTGCTCGTCCGGCACCATCTCGGTCAGCCCGTCGGAGCAGAGGAGGACCTGGTCACCGTCCTGGAGGCGCGAGCGCTTCAGTTCCACCTGCACGAACGCGCCGCGGGTCGCGAGCGCGCTCGTCAGAACGTGGCGCGAAGGGTGTTTGGCGACGTCCTGCTGGGTGATCGCTCCGGCGTCGGCGAGCGACTGGGCCATCGTCTGGTCACGGGTCAGCCGCTCGAGGCGGCCGTCGCGCCGGTAGACGTACGCCCGCGAGTCGCCGACGTGGGCCGTCAGGAGGTCCGGTCCGAGAGTGCAGCCGACCGTCATCGTCGTCGCCATGCCGCGCAGCGTCAGGTCCTCCTTCGCGCGTTCGACGAGCACTTCGCGGACCTGCTTGAAGCGCCGCTCCATCCGGGCGAGGACCTCGTCGGCGAGCGCGTCGTCCAGGCGCATGATCCAGTCGGGCGTCTCGAGAACCAGGTCCACGATGGTGTGAATCGCCGTGCGGCTCGCGATCTCCCCGGCGGCCGAGCCGCCGACGCCGTCGGCGACGAGCAGCCCGTACACCGTCTCGGAGTAGTGCGCGGGAATGTCGCCTTCGGGCAGGTTGGTCGCGAGGGTCCGCATCGAGCGGTCGAGCCGGACCGCCATGAAGTGGTCTTCGTTGTTCTTGCGTACGTTCCCCGGGTGCGAGAGCGCCGCGAGGTCGACCTCGACGAGCGAGGAGGCGCCGGCCGGCAGCCTCGGCTCGGGTGCCTTCCAGGCCGGCAGTTCGGCGGTGTCGTCGTGGTCGGTCACTTCGTCACGACCGCCAGCGCCTTCTCCGTCGCGGAGAGCAGCGCGTGCGGCCCGACGGGCGCTCCGGTCGCCTGCTTCATCCAGATGTCCGGAGCGACGTTGCCGATCTTCGCCATGCGTTCGAATTCGGAGCCCACGTTGCGGGCCTTCTCCATCTGCTGCTCGATCTGGAACGCGATGAGGTGGCCGATCGGGTAGTCGGGCAGGTACAGGAAGGAGTCGATCATGTGGGAGTAGATACCGAGCGTGAGAACGACGTCCTTCTTCTTGAAGACGGGAGCGTAGTACCGGTTCCACAGGTCGCGGCAGATCTGGAGCGTGGCGTCCTTCAGTTGGGCCGGCGTGGCCCCGGGGTGGTCGTACATCCAGTGCCACACGCCCATGTCCACGAGCGCGACGCCGGCGATCTCGTACGTCATCCAGAAGTCGTTCAACGTCTTCAGGGCCTGGGACTTCGGATCGGCTTTCGCCAGGCCGAGCAGCTCGAGGTCGTGGGCCTGGAAGACGAACGCGAGGGCCTCGGTGAAGGCGGTGTTCGGGACGCCCTGGAGCAGCGTCGAGTCGATGTCGTTCAGAGAAAACGTCTGCTCGACGTTGTGGCCCATCTCGTGGACGGCGATGTTGAACCCCTTGTAGTTCATCCCCTCCTTCTCGACGCGCGTGCGCAGGTGCGCCTTGTCCGCGCGGCGCTGCGCTCCGAGGGCGTGCCCCGAGCCGCGGGCCGGATCGACGACGATGTGGGCGGCCAGGTACTGGGCTCTCTCCTTGGAAAAGCCGAGCTGATAGAGGAGATTCGGAATGTCCTGCTCGTAGGCTTCGGCGGTCGGGTACCGCTTGCGGACGATCGCGTCGAGCTCCTCCTCGGTGTGGGCGCCGCGGGGCCGAAACCCGTTGTACCAGACGTCGAAGGGCTCGAGGGGGCGGCCGAGCCGGCCCTCGATGAGCGCCGCGACGCGGGGCACGAACGGCGAGGAGAGGACCTCCTCGAGCATCGCGCGGACCTGGGCCTCGGGGATCTGGCGGTTCTCGTCGAAGCGCCGGGCGATGAGCGTCGGAGCCGTCGGCGAATACGGATCGGCCTTGCGCGCGGCCTGGTACGTCTCGAGCAGCGTCGCGTAGCGCGTGTCGGGCTCGGGCGCGTTGGAGATCTTCATGTCGAGAGGGGTGGCCGCGTCCGAGTCTTTCTCTTTGGAGAGGGCGACGGCGTTGGTCGCCGGATCCCAGTCCACGTGGGGGTTGTCCACGACGAGGGCCGGAATCGTCTGCGTCACGATGCGGTCGCATACCATCGCGATCACGCGCTGCCGCGGGAGGCCGGCCTTGTCGGCGTAGTCCGCCTTGATCTGGTCGCGCAGGTTCCAGTGCGAGAGCAGGCGCTGCTTCGCCGGAAAGAGGCGCTGGCCCTTCGCGTCGACGAGGTGGTGCGTCCAGATGTTGTAACGGGCGATGTAACGCGCCGCGTCGGAGGAGGCTTCGGCGATCGCGAGGTTGACGTCGGCGGGCACGCGTTTGCCGAAGCGCTCGGCCAGGCGCGCCTCGGCCCACTGGCGGCGCGACCAGGTTTCGCCCTCGGTCAGGCGCTGCGGAAGCGTCGTGAGCGGGAAGTTCAGGAGCACCGCGAAGGCCAGCCGGTTCGCGAAGAAGTCGTCGTTGACGTGCGCCGACGGATCGTAGCCGGCCAGGATCTCGTCGAAGGGATAGATCTCGCCGATGTCGAGGTCCGACTGGCGGCGGAAGTCGCGGGAGATCTCGTTCATGTGGCCGTCGAGCGACTCGAACGCGAACTCCATTCGGGAGAAGAGCGCGTTCTTCGAGGTCGAATCGGCGACGACCTGCGCGCGGACGACCTCCGCGAAGGCGGCCTCGTCGCCGTCCTCCCTGCGCCAGAATTGCGCGGCCTGCCGGACGCCGCGCTCGATGCGGGGCCGCTCGGACTCGCCGTACTTGGTGGCGAGCTCGGCCGTGAGCGTGTCGATGGTGGTTGGCGTCACGAGCTGCGTCCCTCCCTGCGGCGCGGCCCCGGCCGGGCCGAGCAATGTGCCGAGCACCACGAGCGCGGCGAGGCCCGCGCGGGCAACGACTTTTGGCATTGAGCCTCCTGCGCGGGTGAGTCTATCGAGGATCGGGGGGGCGATCCGGGGCTCCGAAGGAGCTCCCGGCGCAACTTTTTGCCCGGAACCCCGAATAAGAGGAGGCGTATCCCTGTATCGAAAAAGGAGCTCGAATGCGGCGATCGATGGTCTCTCCGGCGGGTCTTGCGGCCTGCGTCATTTTTGCCCTGTCCGTCCCGGCCCTTGCGGCGCCGGCGGCGCCGGCCCCCGAGCCCCCGAAGCTGCGCCTTCCCACCGACGCCGCGGAGCCCACGGGCTACGCCGTCGAGCTCTCGATCGACCCGGCCCGGGACGCCTTCAAGGGAACGGTTGCGGCCGACTTGCGCTTCAAGAAAAAGGCGACGCTGCTCTGGCTGAACGCGACCGGCCTCCAGGTGACGAAGGCGTCGGCCACGTTCGCAGACCGCACCGTGGAGGTCACCGCGGCCCCGAGCGGCGACGACTTCCTGGCCTTCACCTTCGCCAGGCCGGTCGGCCCGGGCGCGGTGCGTCTGACCGTCGAGTACACCGGCAAGCTCGACGAGACCTCCACGCAGGGCGTCTTCCGGCAGAAGGACGGCGAGGACTGGTACGCCTTCAGCCAGTTCGAGACCACCGACGCGCGCCGCGCCTTCCCCTGTTTCGACGAGCCGGCCTACAAGGTGCGCTGGCAGCTCACGCTGCGCATCCCGGCGAGCGCGACGGCGGTCTCGAACACGCCGATCGAGTCCGACTCGGCCGCCGCCACCGGCGGTCGCGTCGTGCGCTTCAAGAAGACCGAGCCCCTGCCGAGCTACCTCGTCGCTCTCGCCGTCGGTCCCTTCGACTACCTCGACGCCGGAACCGCGGGCTCGAAGAAGACGCCGATCCGCATCATCACGCCGCACGGCAAGGCCTCGCAGGGCCGCTATGCCGCCCAGACGACGGGACCCCTGCTCGAGAGGCTGGAGGCGTATTTCGGCATCCCGTATCCCTACGAGAAGCTCGACCAGCTCGCGATCCCGCAGACGGTGTCGTTCGGCGCCATGGAGAACGCCGGCCTCATCACCTGGGCCGAGCGGATCCTCGCCGCTCCGCCGGCCGAGGAGACCGTCGAGTTCGAGCGCCTGCAGGCCTCGATCAACGCCCACGAGATGGCCCACCAGTGGTTCGGCGACCTCGTGACGCTCGCGTGGTGGGACGACACGTGGCTGAACGAGTCCTTCGCCACCTGGATGTCCGACCGCACGATCGAGGAGTGGAAGCCGGAGTGGGGCACCGCGGTGGAACGCGTACGCTCGCGCTCGAACGTCATGTACGACGACACGCTCGCCACGGCTCGCATGATCCGGCAGGAGATCGCGACGGCCGACGACATCGTCAACGCCTTCGACGACATCACCTACCAGAAGGGGGCCGCGGTCCTGACGATGTTCGAGTCCTGGATCGGCCCGGCGCAGTTTCAGGCCGGCGTGCACGCCTATCTCGAGGCGCACCGGTTCGGCAACGCGACCGAGTCAGACTTCCTCCAGGCGATCCAGGCGGCGAGCCGCCCGGGCGTGGCGGCCGCCTTCTCGACGTTCGTGGACCAGGCCGGCGTTCCCGTCGTCGACGTGAAGCTCGACTGCGCCGGCGGCCAGCCGCGTCTGGCCCTTTCGCAGAAGCGTCTCCTGCCGGTCGGCTCGACCGGCTCCGGCGCGGAGCTCTGGCAGATTCCCGTCTGCGCGCGGGGCGCGGCCGCGGGGAAGTCCGCCGCGGGATGCACGCTCCTGACGGCCCCGGAGGGCGCCGCGCCCGCGCCGACGGCGGCCTGCCCGGCGTGGCTCCTGGCCAACGATGGCGAGCGCGGCTACTACCGGGCCCTGTATCGCGGCGACCTTCTCGGAAAGCTGCTCGCCGTGGCCGACACGGAACTCTCGGAGGCCGAGCGCGTGGGTGTCATCCGCGACGTCAACGCGCTGGCCGCGGCCGGCGCCATGCCGATGAGCGACGCCCTGACGCTCGTGCCGCGCTTTGCCGGGGCGCGCGGGCGCGAAACGGTGAACGCGACGCTGCGCATCGCCAGCGACATCCGCGATCACCTCGTGCCGGCCGACCTCGAGCCCAACTACGCCCGGTTCGTC